>PUOI01000166.1 GCA_003552765.1 Candidatus Hydrogenedentota bacterium
CCGACGGTTCCCTTTGCGGGGAGCACGCGCATGCCCCGCACGTCCATCCGCGTATCCTGGTCAAGCCCACGCCACGCCGCAATGCGCACCGTAGTAATCTGGCTCCAGCCATCCGGTGAGCCTTCGATTCCGCTGGCTTCCGGCTGGATGCGTATGGTGGTCCATTCCTCGCCGGGCAGCTCCGCCGTGGCCCGGTACCAGCCGCCGCCACTTTGCAGGTAGACGGTGACGGAGGCTATCGGCGCGGGATCGGCGCATCGCATCTCGATTTCAAGCCCCGAGGCTTCCGACAGGTCCAGCTCCACCCTCGCATCCCAACCGGCGCGCGGAAAAACCGTCCCCTCGAAATTACACGGCAACTGGAGACCGTTGACGCCATCGAAATCCATCTCCTCCGCGGGGGCGGTATCGCCCATTGGATCCCATTGGATGGCGTGAAGATCCAATGATTCCCCGTCAGCATGGACTTGAAGACAGACCGTGGCCGCCGCCATCCCGGCGATCAGCCACAAACCTTGAGTTATACTGCGAATGCTCATCATCGTTCCTCCTTAGCCCTTGGTCTGGCATTTCACATGGACAGGATCTACAAGATGGACAAGATGGATCGACTCTGGAGTTGCGCCAATAAACACAGCACCCCCATCAGGCAATAGAATCAAAAGATAATTTAGGTCAAATTAACAAAAATACACCCAATAGCCGCAGTTAATCCATCTTGTTAATCATGTAAATCATGTCTATTCCAACCCCGCCCTAAACACCTATTTATCCGCCGTTCCCCGTCAAAGTTGCCCGGCTCCCCAAACGGCGCGGGGGGACACGCTATTGCGTATCCCCCCGCCGTTGACTGGGACTGGGTGTTTCCGTTCAGGGAGGCTCAGTTAGCGCCGCCCCCCAAGTCAGTTCCGGCGAATGCCTCGTATTGCCCGGCCACATCGGCCTGTTCCACATCGCCTGAATGCACATAGGCGCGGAAGATGAAGGTCAGGCTTTCTCCTTCTTCAAGCACATAGGTTCCGTCTTCATCGAGCCCGGCCACATCCGACAGAGCAAAGGGATTGGAGCCAACGAGGCCGTAATCCCGCACGTGCCAAGCCGGTTCCCGGAAATTGCTGGGGTGGCTGAACAACGCGATGCCGCGATAGCCGACGTCCTCGATTGGGCCAGAGTAGTCCATCCAAGGCCCAGGCGTGCCGTAAACGTTGCCCTCGCCTTGCTCGCCTTCGAAGTTGGTGAGCACGCCCGCTTCGTTGCCTTGAATCTCGGGCCGGATACGGAAGGCCACCATGCCCTCCTTGTCATCACCAAAGGTGACATCGCCATAGGACGCCGTGAACGTCACCGTATGATCAAAGATGCGTCCGTGCGCCGGCGTGTCGTAGAAGCGGTACTCGCGGGTCTCGTCCACGATGGGCTCACCATCGCCATCGGGCCACACGTTCTCGGCGCGAATCCAGCCGGAGTCGTCGCCGGACTCGGCTTCCACATTTTGCGTGACGATGGGTTCACTGTGCCAATGGTCGTAGCCATTCACATCGCCGAAGGCGGTCCAGAACGACACGTGGTGAGGATGGTCCGTGCTTTCCACGGGCTCATCCTCACCCATGGGGTAGTTCCGCGTGATGGCAACGCCATCTTCGGCATGCATGGGCCACAGATGAGGAATGCGGGCGTCTTCCCCGAACTGGTAGGTGGTGAAATGTTCGCCCCGGATGTACACTTCCGCTTGCTGCGCTTCCATGTCGAGGTCGATGTTGACGTACGGCGACTCGTTCTCGGCCTGGGCAACCGCGGTTTGAGCCGCGAAACCCGCCACCAAGCCCATCGCCAAGCCTAGCGCTAACGCTTTCTTCGTCATGGTTCATCCTCCTTTCGCTTGCTTGTTACGTTCGTCTTCCGACTGAACACTGTTCACGCGTCTTCTCCCTCGCTTGGAGAAGCAACATCGCCGCGAAACTGCCCAACGCGGACAGTGCGTTGGCCTCACAACGCTAACTTCGCATGATACAATAGCTTCAAACTTGGCGCAACCCGATTCGCGAACCACGGCTTTTGGCCGGGAACGCTTCGGGCATAAGGCTCAAATGGCAGTTGTTTTTGGGGTAAGCTTTTTGGCAAGATACTTCCGAAATTGCAGACAATCAGGGAAAGGCGCGCCCGGCGTACGCTACTCTCGCGAACGCCACCACGAACGTCCCCCCGAGGACGCCGGATGGCCCCACCCGTGCGGGCCCGAACAGCTCCGGCGCGGACTTCTCGAGTCCGCATCGTGACCTCCCGGCGGCTGCACGCGATTCCTTTCGCAATGCGCAGCAGGTTACAAGCACGTTTCTGAATCCGCCGAGACGGGCAGTTTTCGCGTTGCGCGGCACTTCCCGCCGAAACGGATGGGGAAGCAACCAGGATAGAGCAAACCCATGGCCTTGCATGTATTGAAGAAAGGTTTGGATCTCCCCATAACGGGAGAACCCGAGCAACGTATTGAACCCGCCGCGCCCGTAAGCCGCGTGGCGCTAATGGCCGCGGACTACGTGGGGATGCGGCCAACCATGTTTGTGGAGCCCGGCAGCGAAGTAAAGCGCGGCCAGCCGCTGTTCGAGGATAAGAAGACCCCCGGGGTGATATACACGGCCTTGGGTGCGGGAACGGTCATGGCCGTTAATCGCGGCGCAAGACGGGCGCTTCAATCGGTCGTGATTGAACTCAGCGGAAACGAACGCGCTGGGGATCCCGCCGACGAGGAATTCCAGCCTTTCGAGAGCTACTCGGGCGCGCCTCCGGAGCAATTGGGTGAGGCGGAAATCCGCTCGCTGCTCATCGAGTCAGGATTGTGGACCTGCCTTCGCACACGGCCATTTGGCAAAGTTCCTCCCCCCGACGGAGAGCCGAACTCGATTTTCGTCACCGCAATGGACACCAACCCGCTCTCCCCCTCGGCCGAAACTGTGTTGGAAGGCAAGGAGCAAGATTTCGAGCAAGGCCTCCAAGCCCTCCGCAAACTCACCAAGGGTCCCGTCTATCTCTGCAAATCCCCCACCGAGACGATTCCTGGCTCGTCCATGGAAGGGATCACGGTGGAGGAGTTCACCGGCCCGCATCCCGCCGGACTCCCCGGCACGCACATCCACTTCCTGGACCCGGTCCCCTTCCAGAAGATCGTGTGGTACACTAATTACCAAGAGGTGGTGACGATTGGCCGCCTCTTTCAAACCGGCCGGTTGGACGTGGAGCGCGTCATTTCACTGGCTGGCCCTCAAGTAACAACCCCCCGTCTCCTGACCACGCGCGCAGGCGCCCACTTGGACCCGCTGGTGGAGGGAGAACTCAAGGAAGGCGAAAACCGGGTCATCTCGGGTTCGGTTCTGAGCGGCCGAACGGCCATGGGAGACGTCTTTGGACATCTGGGGCAACGCCATAACCAGGTGTCCGTGCTCCGCGAGGGACGCGAGCGCAAGTTCATGGGATGGCTCGGCCTCGGCCGGGACATATTTTCTGTAACGAACGCCTTTGCCTCAGCGCTGTTCCCTAATGCCCGGTTCGATTTCACCACCAACACCAAAGGAGACGAGCGCGCCATGGTGCCCATCGGCACATATGAATGGGTAACGCCTCTGGATATTATTCCCACCTACCTATTGCGCGCCTTGGCCATTGGCGACTTGGAAGAGGCCGAGAAGCTGGGGTGCCTGGAGTTGGAGGAGGAAGATTTGGCCCTTTGCAGCTTTGCGTGCCCTGGCAAGTACGATCACGGGGCTAACCTGCGCAACGTCCTCACTGAGATCGAGAGGGAAGGGTAATGCAGTTTTTGCGTAATATGCTGGACCGCCAGGCGCGGGCGTTTCGGAAAGGCGGGAGACTCGAAAGGTTTTACCCCCTATTCGAGGCAATGGACACGTTTCTATTCACCCCCGCCCGTGTAACCAAGTCAGCAGCCCCTCATGTACGCGACGGCCTCGACCTCAAGCGTCTCATGAGCCTCGTGGTCGTTGCGCTGATTCCCACCATATTGATGGCCTTCTATAACACGGGGTTGCAGGCGAATAAGGCGATCACGGCGGGTGCTCCTCCCCTCGACCAATGGCAAACCAGCGTCATGGAATGGCTGGGGTTGGGGTTCACGCCGGACAGCATACTCTCTTGCGTGGTACATGGAGGACTTTTCTTTGTGCCGGTGCTATTGGTCACGTACATCGTGGGCGGTCTAGCTGAGACACTCTTCGCCATCGTGCGGCGGCACGAGATTAATGAAGGATTCTTGGTTACGGGGATGCTCTTTCCCCTGATCCTTCCCCCCACCGCTCCCTTGTGGCAAGTAGCGTTGGGCATTTTGTTTGGGGTTATTGTGGGAAAAGAGATCTTTGGCGGCACCGGCATGAATTTCCTCAACCCAGCGTTGACCGGCCGGGCCTTTCTCTTCTTCGCCTACCCCGCTACCTTCTCCGGGGACCGCGTCTGGATAGCGGCCCAAACCTGGGAAGCCCCGGACGCCGTCTCCGGCGCCACGTGGCTGGCCAAAGCTAGTGACGAAGGGCAAGAGGCGTTGGCCAACGGCGTCACGTGGTGGGAGGCGTTTATCGGGTTCATACCGGGCTCCATGGGAGAAACCTCGGTACTGGCCTGCCTGCTCGGGGGCATTCTTCTATGGGTAACATGGACGGGCTCCTGGCGCATCATGGTGGGCCTTCTTCTCGGAAGTTTTGTCATGAGTAGTTTGTTAAACATTATAGGGTCCGATACCAACCCCATGTTTGCGATGCCTTGGCATTGGCATCTTGTCCTGGGCGGCTTGGCCTTCGCGACAGTCTACATGGCGACGGATCCTGTTTCCGCCGCATTCACCGACCCCGGACGCTGGGTATATGGATTCCTTATTGGTGTGCTTGGCATCCTCATCCGGGTCATCAACCCCGGTTTCCCGGAGGGATGGCGGCTCGCCATTCTGTTCATGAACA
>PUOI01000270.1 GCA_003552765.1 Candidatus Hydrogenedentota bacterium
ATGCCGCGCGGCGTTGAGCACGGCCTCCCGCGTGTCCGCTTCATCCGGTCCGGTAAGCAGCACGCATCGCGCGCCCACGCGTTCCCGCAACGCATCGGCCACGGCGGCGTAGCGTTCAGCGGGCCACCGCTTGCTGGGACCAAACGCCGCGCCGGGCGCAAGTCCCACCAGCGGTCCCTCGCCCGCCCACGCCTCGGCCAAACGGGCCCGAAGACGGTCCTTGGCGTGCAGTTCCAACCCTTGGCCATCATCAGCGCACCCCAGCGGCCGGAGCAGGTCAAGGTATTCGCGGGCCATGTAGACGGGTTCGATGCGGCCATCGACGCGGTTCGGCGGTTCCGCATCGGTCAGGAGCCAGCGCCGTCCGCCGCGAGCGTAGCCCAGCCGCCGCCTGGCTTTCGTGAGCCGGGACAAAAGCGCCGCGCGGAAACTGTGGGGCAGCACCACGGCCAAATCGCGCGCTGCTGGACGCAACCGCTTCGCGACCGCAAGCAACCGTCCCATGCCGGGCTGAGCCGGGACGGGCTCCAAGGCATCGACGTGCGGCAGACCTTCCAGCAAACACACGATGCCCGGCCGGCCCGCAACGGTGATCCGGGCGCCGGGAAACGTCTGCCGAAGACTCCGCAACGCGGGCGTGGCCATGGCGGCGTCGCCAAGCCAATTCGGGGCAAGAACGAGAATGTGATTAAGGGACATGATTGGCCAGATTAACGGAATGGAACCACGGACAGATTTCGCGCGGCAGAGCCGCAAAAGGAACGGACGCCATGTCGTTGGGTGCATTGTACCAGGATCAGCCATACGGAGTTACACAACTGGAGCAATCCCGTGTCCCACTAGGGTTCCTTACCCCCCTTGGACTTGTGGTGTTCGCGGCTCTTTGAGTACACTGCAGGCGCTGTAGTTAAGGTTTCTCCAACGTAACGAAAGAGACTGGGAACCGTCATGAGCACGATCGAAGCCCGCCTTCAAGCCGCCCTGGAAAAAGCGGTCAATGACACCAACAACCCCGGCGCCGTGGCGTGCGTGGGCAACCGCGAAACCAACGTGCTGCTCAGCGCGTATGGGTTGAGGCAGACCACGCCGGAGGAGAAGCCCGCCGAGGTGGACACGCTGTACGACTTGGCTTCGGTGACCAAGGTGGCGGCGGCGGCCACGGCGTTCTTGATTCTGTGGGAGGATGGACTCGTCGATCCCGATTTCCCGGTGACCGAGATCATCCCCATCGAGGCGTACGAGCGGCTCACCTTCCGGCATCTGCTCACGCATTCCGGGGGGCTGGTGTCCTTTCGGCCGTACTACCGCGACGCCTCGGACATGACTGAGATGCTCGCCATGTTCGCGGAACTCGGGATCAACGGGCCGCCGGGCGTGCGCCGGAACTACTCCGACGTGGGGTTCATGTTGCTGGGCCACGCCGTGGAATTGGCGGCGCAGGACACGCTCGACAACTTCTGCCGGGAACGTATCTACGAACCCCTCGGCATGGAGCGCACCGGTTTCAATCCCAGCGAGGAACTCGCGGCCACCGCCGCCGCCACCGAGGACTGCAATTGGCGGGGGCGGGTCATGGCCGGGGAAGTTCACGACGAGAACGCCTACGCCGTCGGCGGGGTCTCGGGGCATGCCGGGCTCTTCTCCACGGCGGGCGACCTCGCGCGGTATTGCCGGGGCATGCTGAATGGCGAACTCTTGCGGGAAGAAACGATTCGCGAAATGATCCGGCCCGGTCAGCTCCCGTTCTATCCGTGGCAAGGACTCGGGTGGCAGATCAATCCGTGGTCGGACACCACCCAAGGTTTTCTGCCCTCCCGCACGGCCTTTGGCCACTCCGGGTTCACGGGAACCAGTCTCTGGCTGGATTGGGACAGCGGGAATTTCGCAATCCTGTTGGGGAACACCTGCCACACCAGCCGGAGCAATAGCCGTAACAGGCAATTCCGCCAAACCTTTCACCAAGCCGTGGCGAGGAATCTGTATCTCCGCAATTCGGCTACCCACGTGGGCTTGGACCGCGTGTTGCGCAACGGGTTCAGTCCCTTGAAGCAGGGGTCCTTCGGCCTGCTGACGAATCACGGGGCCGTGGACCACATAAACCGTCATATCCTTGACCTCATCCCATTTGACCCCAGCCTCGAACTCACGCGGCTCTTCAGCCCGGAACACGGCATCCGCGGCCACGCCGAGGCGGGCGAGCACGTGGGCTCGGAGGAATGGCGCGGCGTGCCCGTGGTCAGCCTATACGGACAGCGGCGAGAGCCCACGCTTGAAGAGTTGCGCGACATCGACCTCTTCGTGGTGGACCTCCCCGACATCGGGTCGCGGTACTACACGTACATCGCCACGATGAAGAACTGCATGGCGGTGTGCGCCGAGGCGGGCGTGCCGGTGCTGGTGCTTGACCGTCCCAATCCCGTGGGCGGGGCGATACTCGAAGGACCCATCGCCGAGGAAACCGAGTCCTTGGTGAGTTGCGCCGCCATTCCCATCCGCCACGGGATGACCATGGGCGAGGTGGCGCTCTACTTCCGCGATCACGAACTCGACAACGCGCCGGAGGTAAGCGTCCTTTCGCTGGACAACTGGCATCGCGACCTGTATTACGAGGAGCTGTCCTTGCCCTGGGTGACGCCCTCGCCCAACATCCCCGAGCCGGATACCACGCTGCTCTACGTGGGGACATGCCTGTTCGAGGGCGTCAACATCAACGAAGGCCGCGGGACCCGGACGCCTTTCCACATCATCGGCGCGCCCTGGCTCGATCCGGACGCAGTCCTTGCGGAGCTAACGCCGGAGGAAACCGTGGGCTGCCGGTTGGCCCCCGCGGACTATACACCGCAAAGCATCCCCGGCATGGCCACGAACCCGGAATACCTGGACCAGCCCTGCAAGGGCATCTGGTTTGAAGTCGAGGACAAACGGTTGTTCCGGCCGCTTACCACCACGCTGGCGATCATCCAATCCATCCGGCGGCGGCACCCCGATGACTTCGAGTGGAAGCCCATGTTCAACACCCTCGCCGGCGGACCGCGCCTGCGCCGCCTCATGGAAGACGGCGCGACAGCACTGGACATCGTAGCCGAGTTTGAACCGGAACTCGAAGCCTTCCGCGAAAAGATGCCGCGGCGCTACGAGCTGCTGTAGCGCGATGGTACAATGACGGGTGCGGCGCGAGACGGGATGGAAACCGATGAGCACGGACAAGCACCCACACACCGTTACATCATTTGGCGAAGACGTACTCGACAGGATGGTCTCGGCCGTGGAAAAGGTGCGGGAACGATTGCGGCGCTCCACGCGGGCGCTGGAAGATGCGGGCATCCCTTATGCCGTGACCGGCGGAAATGCCGTCGCGGCATGGGTGGCGAAAGTGGATCCGGGCGCGGCGCGCAACACGGCCGATGTGGATCTCATGGTGGAGCGCGCTCATTTTGACGCCGTGAAAACCGCGATGGAGAACGCCGGTTTCATTCACCGCCGTCTTGGTGGAGTGGATATGTTCCTTGACGGTCCGGCCGGGCGGCCGAGGGATGCCGTGCATATTGCATTTGCTGGGGAAAAGGTTCACGTGGATTATCCCGCGCTAGCTCCCGGTCTTTCCACCGCCGAATCGCACGAAACCTACAGGCTTCTCGGCCTCGAGCCTCTTGTCACCATGAAACTGACCTCATTCCGCGACAAGGATCGCACACATTTGCGCGACCTGATTGAGGTTGGGCTCATCGGCTCCGATTGGCTTGACCGCCTGCCCCCGGAATTGGCGCAGCGATTGCAGCATCTCCTTGACACCCCCGAAGGCTGAACGGCTTGGAACAGCTGCGCGCCCTTGCGGACAGAGCTTCGGCTCACCGGTCCGGCGGAATCAGCAGGAGTATGGGCTCCCGGCGGTGGCGCCGGTAGACGCGGAAGTCGCTATCGAGTGTGAACACCGTGCTTCCGGTTACCATCTCGCTCATGCGCACAAGGCAGGCATCGGCCAATGCCATGGGGACATCCGCATAGCGGTCCAATAGCGATGCAATTTGGGGTATCTCGTTGTCGAGGCGGAATGCCACACGCACCGCGCCACGGTTGAAGAGTTCAAAGACCGTGTGCATTGGCTGACCGGCGCGTCTTGCCAGATGACAGGCTTCCGATACAACAGCCTCACAGGTTAGAAGAGGGGGTGTCATCCCGGCAAAGGCGTCTCTTGCCCATGCATGATACGGATCCCGCTGGTCCAGAAACGCCACCAGCGGGCCAGTATCCAAAAGGACCTCCCCCCTCACTTCCCGAAGTCCTCCATGTACTTGGGATTGGTGGAAAGGTCGCCCGGTCCTTCCCACGAACCAGCGAGATCCCGTACGAGATCCAACGCGGAGGGTTCGTCCCGCGGCGGCGCGTTCTCTTCGCCCAAGAAGCGTTCCAACGCCTCGCGCATCAGGGCGGCCTCGCTCTGGCCGCGTTGCTCGGCGGCTTGTTCCAGCCGAAGCGAAAGGGCTTCGTTTATCTCAACGGACACGACTTTCATGATGCATCCCTCCACGGTTGGGGCACCGTCACCATGATACTACCATGCTTCGACCCCATCAATTCGCCAAAGGCTTCCCCGTGATCCGCACCCAAGCGGCGCCCCGCTCTCTTCTGCAACGCGGCGTGAAGCGGTTTCCGTAAGCTTCCGCGCCTTCCGTGGTTGATCCCATCGGGGTTTATCCGTGTCCATCCGTGGTTCACACCCCCGCATTCGCGTGAATTCGCGCGCATTCCAGACCGTCAACCGTCAGAAGAGCACGCCCATGAAACGGCCGCGGCGGAAAGAAAACCACGGATGAACGCGGATACACACCGATACGGGGAACCCTTTTCATACTCATTCTTGAACCATACCTGCCAAGGCTACAACGCGGTGACGGGCGGTTTCCGTGGACTTC
>PUOI01000052.1 GCA_003552765.1 Candidatus Hydrogenedentota bacterium
CGCCCGGCCCAGCCGTTCGAGACCGGCGCACGCGAGGATGGCGGCGTCCACAACGCCTTGGGAGACCTTTCCGAGCCGCGTGTCGATGTTTCCGCGAAGGTCCACAACGCGCAGATCAGGCCGGTTCGCGGCCAAGAACGCTGTCCGGCGCACGCTCGACGTACCGATGACGCTTCCCGCGGGGATGGCTTCCAGCGACGGCCAACGCGCGCAGACCAAGGCGTCGTACGGCGTTTCCCGGCGCGGGATCGCGGCGAGGCACAAGCCGTCCGGCAACGTGGTGGGCAAGTCCTTCAAGCTATGCACGGCGAGATCGATACGGCCATCGAGGAGGGCGTCCTCGATTTCCTTGGTGAACGCGCCCTTGCCGCCGATTTGAGCCAGGGGCGCATCGAGCACGGCGTCTCCCGTCGTGCGGATGATCTCGATGCGCACCTCTCTCCCGGGCGCCAGCGCTCGCAGCCGCGCGGCGATGTGCTCGGACTGGCGCAGGGCCAATGTGCTCCCACGCGATCCCAGGATGAGCGGGCGTCCGAAACGGCTCATGGTCCCTCCTTTAGCCCAAACAGGCGCTTCACGAGATGCAGCACGGTGTGGGGATCGCGCTCGGCCACTTCGCGTTTCAACTGGGTCATTGGCCGCTGGAGGATGGCGTTGACGATGCGCTTACTCAAATAGGTAATCTCTTCACGCTCCTTCTCGCCCAATTCCGGCAAATTCGCGAGGGTTTTGGCGAGTTCGCGTTCGCGGATGGCGTGCAATTCCTGGGACATGGAGACGATGGTGGATTCCGCCGCGAGGCCTTGCACCCACGTCCAGAATCGCTCCGCCGCCTCGTCGATGACCTCTATGCAATAGCCTACGGCCTTGCGCCGCTCCTCGATGTTGGCCTGCGTCACGCCGCTGAGATCATCCACGTCGTAGAGGTGGACATTGTCAAGCTCGTTCACTTTCGGATCAATGTCGCGGGGCACGGCGATATCGATGACGAACATGGGCCTCTGGTTCCGCATCCGCAGCGCCTGTTGGAAATGCTGAGGCGTGAGCACATACTCTGGGGCCGCCGTCGACGAGATGATGATGTCGGCGTGGTGCAACTGTTCGGTCAGCTCGGCGAATCCCAGGGGTTCGCCCCCGAACCGGCCCGCGACCTCCTCCATCTTGTCAGCGCTCCGGTTGGTGACCAATACCCGGCCCACCCCGCGATCCACCAGCCGGGACAGGGTCAGTTCTCCCATCTTGCCCGAGCCCACCACCAGCACCGTCTTGTCCCCCAACTCGGAGAAAATGGAGACGGCCAAATCCGCGGCCACCGAACCAATCGAAACCCTGCCCGCACCGATGCCGCTTTTGGAGCGCACTTCCTTGGCCACGGCGAAAGCCCGCTGAAACAGCGCATGCACTACCTTGTCCGCGGTCTGCTCGGCCTGGGCGATGAGATACGCGTCGTGAACCTGGCCCAGGACCTGCGCCTCCCCCAAGACCAGGCTATCCAGCCCGCACGCCACCCGAAAGAGATGCCCAATCGCCTCCTTATCCGTGTAGACATACATCTGCTCGGCGAAGGCCTCTTCCGGAACGCTGTGCCACTCCCGCAGGAACCGGCGGATGAGGCCCATCACATCCTCGGGCGGGGCGCTATGATGGGCGTAGATTTCCACACGGTTGCACGTGCTCAGGATGACCGCTCCCCCGCCGCCAAGAAGTTTTCGCAGATGCAGCAGGGCGCCGGGCAGTTGTTCCGGGGCGAAATACACCCGTTCCCGCAATTCCAATGTGCTTGTATGGTGGTTCAATCCCGCGACAACCAGATTCATCTAGACCGTTCTTCCCTGCACTGCCCATTCTTTCTTCGCCCCCGCGCCCCGGTTCGCGCGCTTTCACAATAACGATACGAGAGGCGCAAGCGCAAGTCGACGCCCTGCAAGCTTGTGCCGGTTGGGGAATACGGCCTCCCTGTTTGACAAACGATGCCGCATCGGATACGTTCAAGAGACCCCGCGCATGATGACAACACAGGTGTTCAGGGGAACTAATCCGGACGGAACATGATTAAAGGCGTAGGGAAACCATCCCGTATCGGCTACCTTACAACAGAAAACGGTTTACACAGAGACTTTCTGGATGATACGACGAAAAGCAGCAGCGTACATGACAGCGCGCGATGAGAAACCCAACCTCCGAATTTGTGCGGTACTCGCGTTTGCGGGTGTGGCGCTAGGGTTAAGCCTGGGATGCGCTCACAGGCCCAGTCCGGAACACCGCACCATAAACACCGACCGGTATGAACTCAGTGTCCAGCGCGGCGGCATGGTGGACGTTTCGCTATCGGGCGGGACGCCGCTCTTTAACAATGTCCGGCCCGCCGTCTGGCTGGAAGGAGAGGACGAGCCCACGCCGTTTCGTCTCGATGGCGAGGATACCATGCGCGAGGCGGTGGATGACGCCCTGGGCATGGGGCAGGGATTATACTTTCTTTCCCGCGAAGGGGAATGGCGGCTTCAGGCCTATCCCACCCATCCATTCCTGACGGCGCAAGTCACCTATCACAATACGTCCGACGAACCCGTCCGGGTCAAAGCCTTGATGCCCTGGGCGATCCGGCAACCGGATGAGGGCCGCTTCGAGTTTGGTGCGTCGCGTGGAAACATTGAGTTCTTTCAGCCTCATCCGCTGGACGAAGGCGCTTCCCGGATGTCCGCTGAGAAGAGCCACAGCGCCTGGCACACCCTCGTCCACGATTCCGCCACGGGTCAGAGTGTTCTCGCGGGCTTCTTGACCCATAACACCGCGGAAAACGAGGTGCTGTTCGATGAGCGTGAACCCGAGAACGATCGGAGATTTGGTTTGTTCCAAGCCATCTCCCGCTTTGATCCGCCCATCGAACTGCAACCGGATGAAACGCTCACGTCCGAGAGGTTTTTCCTGGCCGTCTCCGAAACCGAGCCGTACCGCGCCCTGGAGCGGTTCGCCAACGCCACCGCCGTGACCAACGCCGTCCGCCCGGACGACAGTTTCCGGCCCCACGCGCTTAACGTGTGGCCGGAAAGCGTGGGCCGCACCCTCTCGGCGGATGACATCCTCGCCGAAGCGCGTTTGGTGGCGGAACGGCTGCAACGCTTCGGCTGGAATGCGTTTCTCGTGCCCCGCGGCTGGGAGCGGCGCACTGGCGACTGGACGCCCGATTCGGAGCGCTTCCCCGATGGGCTCGCTCCCGTGGCGCAAGAGCTTCGCCAGCTCGGCCTGCAACCCGGACTCGCCATCGAGCCGCTCATCGTCCACGAAGAGAGCGTCTTGGGCGAGACCCATCCCGAATGGCTGGCGGCCCCCAAGCCGGCGTATGCGGACAAACTCAACGCCGGAGAGCGTATCCTCGATATCACCGCCCCCGGCGCGCTGGATTACCTCCGGAGCCAGATTGTGGAGGTAAGCTACGACTGGCGTTTCAACCTATTGCGCAGCGAAATGTGGCTGGAACCGTTGAAATGGGCCGAGGCGTTGTCGGACGATAGCCGGACCCGAACGGAATGGGCCAACCATACCGCGCAAACGCTGCGGCAGGCGGCCGGCCGCAACACCTATATCATCGCGGGGGGCGCTTCGCCAGCGTCCGCCATGGGCATCCGGGGAATGAGCGTGACGGCGGACCACGGCGGCGAAGACAACCCGTTTAGCGCCATCCAGTCGGCCGTGAATCTCGCCGCGCAACGGTATTACCTCTCCCCCTACCTTTGGCAGCCCAGCCTCACGCCCCCGCGCGGCGGAGAAGACCCGGATCCCTCCCTCACCCCCCACTGGCTCACGGCGTCGGCCTTGAGCGGGGGAACGCTGAGCGTCGGGGCCCGCTTTAGCGAACTCGACGAGCGCGGCTGGGCGGCGCTGCGCAAACTGGTTCCAAGCCATGGCCGGCCGGCTCGGCCCGTGGACTTGTTTACCGAGCCCTACCCTCATGTGTGGAGTTTGCCCGTGGAATCCCAGGTGGGCCGATGGTGGATTGTGGGCGTGTTCAACTGGAACACCGAACAAGAGACCACGGTGCCGCTTTACTTGGAGCCCCTGGGCATGTCCTCGCGCGACTACTACACTGTCTACGACATCTGGGAGGACGTGTACCTGGGTACGGCGGAGCGCATGCTCAATGTGACCTTGCCGCCCGGCGGCGTGCATCTCCTCGCGTTCCGCACCTATCGGGAGCGGCCCATGCTTGTCGCCACCGACCGGCACTTCACCCAAGGCGCCGTGGGGTTCCGCGACCTCGCATGGGATCCCGCCACCCGGACCCTGTCGGGCATGTTCCTGGCGCATGAGGGTGAAGCCGTGACGCTGCGCGTTCTGGCCCCGCCGGACCAAGTGCTGGCGAACGCGCGAGTAGACACAGGCCAAGTTAGCCCCTACCGCGAAGGCCGCGTGTGGGCCATCGAAATTGAGCCCGCCCAAACCGGCCCCGTGCACTGGGAAACGGCATTCGCACCCGCGCCGGCCCCAGAAGTTGACATTGAGGAAGAGGAACCGGAGCCCATTGAAGAATTCGAGGAGTTCTTCTGACGCCCCGTTGCAGTCGTGGGATGGAGGCGAAAGTGGTTATCGATCAGGAACTTAATGCCTTACGGAAATGCATGGAGCATGGGAACAGCTCAGGCAAAAAACGCTTGACGTAGAGTGTTGGACGAAAAACGCGCCGGAGGCGCGATAGCAAGTAGCGTGGGGCAAGCGAAGCGCAGCCCCACGTAAGAGGCTCCCTACTCCCTACGAATTGGTCCTGAAGGGACCGAAGCGGCCACCGCCCCTTTGTTCCGTCCCTTCAGGACGGACATGTGGGGGGGACGTCCACCCTGGGGCTGCGCTTCGCTTGCCCCAGGCTACTTGCTCAAGCGCTTTCAGCG
>PUOI01000211.1 GCA_003552765.1 Candidatus Hydrogenedentota bacterium
CTTTGGCGGCGGCCGCGTTACTCCAAAGAAAACTGTCCGGCGGTGATCAGTCGGTTTGCTCCGAGACGCGGGGAAGGGGGACGATGTTGTCGCCGCTGGAATTCAGCCGCGCCACTGCCTCAGCCATCTTGTGGGGCGCCAAATGGGCATAGCGGAGCGTCATTTTGAGATCCCCATGGCCTAATAACTCCCGAACGGTGTTGAGGTCCACGCCCGACATGACAAGCTTGCTTGCGAAATCGTGGCGACAGTCGTGAAATCGAAAGTTTTCTATCCCAGCTTCCTTCATAAGCCGGCTCCACGCGGTTTTGATGTTATCTAACCGGCCGCCGTCTTTGCCGGGGAACACATAGCCCTGGCCGCCCCCTTGCGCTTTCCAGCCGCGCAGGGCCTTGAAAGCCTCGTCATTAAGGGGGACATACCGCGTTGCCCCAGTCTTGGCCACAACCCCCCGGATACTTAGCATGGCGCGCTCAAAATCCACATCCTTCCATTCCAAACCGAATAACTCTCCGCGCCGGAGGCCAGTGTTCAGCGCCAGAATCACAAGCGGCTTCAGCCGGTCTGCATACGCCACCGCCCGTAGGTCCGGCAACTCGGGATAACCCCGCTCGCGCCGCCACGCATTGGCGTTGTCCCGCTCCGCCCTGATGCGTTCCTCGCGGGCATCCAACGCCTCCCAAAGACGGGCCTCCTCCTCGGGCGATAGGTAACGGACCACACCGCGCCGCGGATCGGTCTTCAACGGTTTTAGCTTCGCCAACGGATGGGCCGGGATAAGATCTTGCTCCACCGCGAAAGATAACGCCGCATGAAGGGCCGAAACATACCGGTTAATACTTACAGCGGTTAGACCGTCCTTCAATAGTTGCGCGCGCCAATTCGTCACGGCCTGCACAAGGGTAGGATCGTCAAGTGGCCGATCAAACAGAAACGAAAAACAGTTCTGTAACATGGCCATCGTAGCCTCGCCGCCGCGTCGATGATCCAGGATAGTATCCTTATAGGGGCCGTTTATCAATTCGCCGATAGTGGCCGCCTTGTCAGACTTCCGGGCGGCGTCCGGATCTTCCCCTTCCGCCAACATCCCCGCCAGACGACGAGCCTCATGGCGGGCTTGGGCGGGAGTCAACACATTCGCGTCCCCGATAGGGTAATATCGGTGTGGGCCACGAGTTCGATCTGGACGGGTGAGCCTTCCGCGGTAGTAATATCGTTTTTTGCCGCTCTTTTGCACGCGTAAGAGAAAGCCGGAAAGCTCGCTGTCATACACATCATATACACGATCTTTCGGCTCTGAATCTTTGACCAGTTTCTTGTTGATACTTGGGCTCATTGCTCACGGCCTCCCATTCCGGTATCATGTGTGTATCATGATTTGATTGTAAACGTGTAAACGAAGATAGTCAACCTTGAACGATTCAGCGGCCGTAAATACTTGTCCACAAAGGGCTTATGCGTTGACGAGTTTTCAAGGTGGTTCAAGGGGGGATACGCAAGATTTTCGTTCGGGACGAAGAGGTCGCCGGTTCAAATCCGGCCGCCCCGACCATTCATAACTCCTTCCCACACAAGTGTTTACGGCGTTTCATCTAATGCCGGTCCTGCCGTCCCGTCAAACACTCAATCCCACTCCAATCCCAGTCGGCTTAATTAACGGGCTTTTCCGGAGTAAAAGGCCGGCGGCCGCCGGACACAGAAAATCCGCCAGCATCATAGGCTGACGGATCGCTTCGCGTAACAGGGTAGGCTTTGGCGAGTGCCGTGTCGTCACGGCCTCGGGCGCGTTGGCTTTGACAGTCGGGTGCTCATCCCAATAACAGTTGATGTTCCTGATTCACATCCGCCTCGGGCTCGAAGGTCGGCCGCGTATCCCGGCCATGCTTCCGCGGGGAATCCCGCCCTGCCTTGCGCGTCTCGCTTCAGCTTACACAGTCGAGCCAACGCCCCCGCTCTCATGCGGGGGCTTTCTTTGTGCGCCAGGAATGAGCGGTTCTTTCGGGGTGTATGTCCTCTGCAGGAGCAGACTAGCGAAAACCGATTATATCACTATTGCGAACGCTCGCGTTAATGCTATACTTCTTTCCCAGGGTGAAACAGAACTAGTGCGCTCGGTTGGCTTAAGCACATCGAACGGCATGCTCCCGGAATCGCCGCCAGGGGCCGGCGTGTTGAGGTTGATGGCCCTTGTCACAGCAAACACCCGCAAAGGAGGGAAACGCCATGCAAGAATCCGGCGCCCATCCGGAAACGCCAAAAGGATCCTCGCGGGTCGCGCCCGATCCCCTTGCTTGGATAGCAGAACATGGGGATGTGTTATACCGCTACGCTTTGGCGCGGGTGCGCCGGACCGATGTGGCGGAAGATCTGCTGCAGGAGACCTTTGTGGCGGCTTTGCGCTCAAAGGATGGGTTTCAGGGCCGGTCTAGCGAGCGTACATGGCTGACCGGGATCCTGCGTCACAAGATCATGGATTATTTCCGTTCGCGAAGCCGTGGGCTGCCCGAAGCTCAGCCGATGAGCCATGAGGACGCGCTCGACGAGTTTTTCGATGAGCGCGGCCGTTGGATTGAACCTCCCCAAGCGCAGGCCGCACGGCCCGATGCGTTGCTCGAACGGGATGATTTCTGGGCCGTGTTTGACGAGTGCTTGGACACGCTGTCTCCGCGCCACCGGGAGGCCTTTGTGCGGCGGGTGATGGAGGACGAGGATACATCCACGGTGTGTAAGGCTTTGAAGGTTACGGCGACTAATTTTTGGGTGATGATGTATCGCGCCCGCACGCAAATGCGCCGTTGCCTCATGCTCAAATGGTTTCAGGCCGGTGAGCCAGAGGGGTGAAAGGAGACTTGACCGAGTTGCTGATGATTAGCTGTGAGAAGGCGGCGAAACTAATCTGCGAAGGATTGGATCGCCCCCTGTCTTTTCGGGAAAGGGTTCAACTGCGGTTTCATGTGACCATGTGCAGCGCATGCAAAGCGTTTCAAAAGCAAAACGAAGCCCTTCTTCAGTTATTCGAGCAACGATTTCGGAAACTTTCAGCCTCCCAGATGGAAGCGTTATCCGAAGAGGCCTGTGAGCGGTTGCAACGCCGCGTCCGAGAGGCCGCCGAGGCGGCTGAAGACCCCTCCGACTCTGAATAACTCCCCTTTTTCGTGGCGCGCGTGGTGTAAGGTTCGCTTGATTCTCGCGACTCATCTTCCGGATGCCCCAAATGTGGTTGGGGCGGCAATGTAGACTCAACGGGCAATCGCCCCGGAGGTAAGCTATGTACCAGAAGATACTCGTAGCGAGCGCCTGTGCGATGGCGATGGCGATCTTGGCATACAGCATCCACGCGAACTGGGACCGCCTTCATGGCCGTGCGCCGGGCCCGCAAATCCAGCAAGCAGAGGGCCAGGGCCGCGCAGCGACCGCCCAAACCCAAACCACGGGCGCCGGAAACTTCATGGCGCAATTCGATACGAGCGGCCTGACGATTCCGGAGGAGGAAATCCATCGTGGGGGACCGCCCAAGGATGGCATTCCGGCGCTTACGGCGCCTCATCATACGCCTGTATCCGAGGCTGACTTTCTAGACGCTCAGGACCGGGTCGTCGGTGTCTCCATTGAAGGGGAGGCGCGCGCCTATCCCATCCGGCTTCTCAATTGGCACGAAGTTGTTAACGACGAACTGGCGGGCACGCCCTTTGCCGTGATCTATTGTCCCCTATGCGATTCGGCTAGCGTCATGGGGCGGCGCATCAATGGGGAAGTGCTTGAGTTTGGCGTCAGCGGCCTGCTCCATAACTCGAATGTTATGCTCTATGACCGGACCCATGATGCGCTATGGTCGCAGATTGGTTTCAATGCGCTAAGCGGCCCGTATGCAGGGCAGGAGCTTTCCCATCTTCCGTTCGACTTAACCACCTTCGGCCAGTGGCGCCGCGATCATCCCGATGGGACCGTCGCATCTTTCCAGACAGACTATCCGCGAGATTACACAAGCAATCCGTATGAGTCGTATTTCGAAGGGGATAGCCTGATGTTCCCCGCGAAAGGAAGCGACGACACCCGCCTGGGCGAAAAAGAGCCGGTCCTAGGAGTCAAAATAGACGACGCGGTCCGCGCCTATCCCATTGACACCATTGCGCGCGGCGATCAAGGGCGCATCGAGGATGAACTCGGCGGCCATACCATCTCGCTCGAAGCATCGCGCGATCCCAATCAGGTTACGGTTGTCTCAGCCCCAGATGACGCCCGCGTAGTCCACACCTTCTGGTTTGCGTGGGTATCGTTCCACCCCGACACAACCATTTATGGAGCCGATTAAGCAACCACCAACTAAGTCTTTGTCCAAAGCTCACGCTCACCTAACATAACCAATAAATGGAGCCTGAACTATGACTACCGAAACATTCGAACAAACGGCGGCGAAAGAGTATTACGGCGCCGTTCTCCAAGGGACCGACGACCTGAAGACCACCGCGTGCTGCAATTTAGATGAAAACCTGTCGCCAAGCGTCAAGGCGGCGCTCGCCGAAATCAACGATGAAGTGCTCACCAAGTTTTACGGCTGCGGCTCGCCGTTGCCGCCCTTACTTGAGGGCTGCGCCGTGCTCGATCTCGGCTGCGGAACGGGCCGGGACACGTATGTGGCCTCCCAACTAGCCGGACCCTCGGGGCGCGTCATTGGCGTTGATATGACCGACGAGCAGCTCGACGTAGCCCAGCGGAATCTGGACTCACAAATGGCGCGTTTCGGCTATCAGAAGCCAAATGTGGATTTTCGGAAAGGCTATATTGAGGACCTCGAAGCGCTGGAAATCCCGGATAACTCCGTGGACGTGGTCATGTCCAATTGTGTGATCAATCTTTCGCCCGACAAACGGGCCGTATTTTCC
>PUOI01000450.1 GCA_003552765.1 Candidatus Hydrogenedentota bacterium
AATTCGGAATCACCTCGCTGGAAACCACCATGCGTCTTTCTGGGTCGGCCAAGGCTCCCTCGGATGGTCTGGCATTCAGTTCAAACGTTACTTGCTCCCCAGGTTCGTTGGCCTGCGCTTCTTCGTTCCCCATGAGAACGGCGGCAAGCATAATCAGAACCCCCCACGCTCCGCGAGTATTCTTGCATTTAGATATTAAAATATTAAAAGATTTTACCCCGATATAAGCCAGATACACACTAAAACCTGCAGACACAGCTCCTCCTTTCCAGATTGACCCCGAGGATTTGTTGACACAGACTTGTCTAGAAAAACGCGATGTTACACTCCGGCCCCCACCGGCCGGTTCTCAGTCAGCCGCCGTAAGAGAAAAATCGAATTATACATCTACTAGCAAAAAAGCTGGAGCAGTCTGTTCACTCCCCTTGCCGCGACGGCACAAGGATGAACTCACGCTAGCGCAGCTCCACCGTGATCTCGGCGCCCCCTTTCGGCAAGAAGACTTCCACAACCTCCGTTACCATTCCGTCGCGTTCGACGGTTACCTCGTAGTTCCCGTGAAATCCCCTTACTTCGACTTGCCCCGCGGCATCCGTCTCTCCGGTTTCATCGGTCCACCATGCGTCAAACACAAGGTCCTTGTACACGTCCAGCGCTGGTTTGGGCGTCCAATCCTCGCGGAACAAGGGCGCTTCCCCCGACCAGTGCCGTCTATCCCAGAATCCCCACATGGTGAAGCTCGTTACGGCGGGATGACTGAACGCCGTGATGAGAAACTCTTCGAACACCTCGGCTTGACGCGCCTCCCGCGTGTCGGGGTCGTTTCCCCAGTTGTGGCCGAACATATCGAACTCGGTGATCGCGAGAGGCAGGCCAAAACGGGCGAAGCGTTCCAGCGTCTCAAAGTACTCTTGGGGCTCCCTGCGCAAGCGCGCTTGGTGAAAATGAGATTGCATGCCGATCCCTTCGAGGGGCGCGCCGTTGGCAAGCAAAAATTCGATGAGCTTCTCATAGGCGGCGCGGTGCTCCTCGTCTTCGCCCGGCAAGATATCGAAGTCGTTCACGAACAGCGTTGCGTCAGGGGCGGCTTTCCGCGCGGCCTCAAACCACTCCAGCAGCTGCGGGGCTTCCTGGGGCGGGGTTTCGGGACTATGGACGGCCAGGATTTCGTGCTCGGTTGTGATCTCGTTGACTACGTCCCACTCGTCAATAGCCCCCTGGTATGCGTTCCCAATTGTCTCTATGTGTTCAAGCACCCGCTCGTTCACATAATCCCGCCGCTCTGCCGCATCGTCCGCCCGAAGCGCCTCCGCCACGTCGTCCGGCATGGGCACCCCATAGCGGAAGGTCTGCCATAGCATGGTGTGTCCCCGGATGGTGAAGCCTTGTTCGTTGAGCCATTCCACCGTGGCGTCCGCGGCGGCGCGATCGCGTTCCCAATACTTCCACTTGTGGGCATTCTCCAACACGGCGTGGTTAAACAGCTCACGCAGATGCTTGCGATAGGGATGATCTTCGTCCGCCGCCACAAACGCCCGGGCGTTCACGGCTGTTCCAAAACGGAAATCATGCCGGGTCATGGCCACACGGACACTGGCGTTGGAAACCGGGTTTCCTTCGCCGTCCACGACTTTCACGGCCATCGGACTGGTCCGGTGTTCTCGAATGCGTTCCTTCGCCCCCTCTCTCCAATCAGCCGGCGGTTCGGAGACCGCTGCCGCAGCAATGAAAAAGGACGCCAATCCCGCGATGAACCTACCTACACCCTTCACTATATCCCTCCCAATTCTCATATCCGCATTCTCTTCCCGATAACCTCTGCCCGGTGTGGGGTTCGCTTCCATCCGCCTCCATTGCAGTATGCTGGAATTAGCGCTAGAATAGAGACGTTACCTATGTAGACTTCGTAGAACCGCCCAAGCCAATCCCCCGCGCCTTGCAAGAGCGTCCCCAGCGCCAGTTACGCGCTTCTGTCGAATTCCCAAGCCGCAAATTCAAAGGAGAGCTGAGTCCATGAACGTAAGCGATGTGCTGTATCACGAGATACTCCCCTCGGTGGAGAAGCCTTCCCGCTACCTGGGCACGGAACTCAACACATCGCACAAGGATAAACATGAAGTGGAGTTGCGGGTCAGCCTGGTCTTTCCCGATCTCTATGATCTCGGCCTGGGCAACCTGGGTCTGATCATCCTTTACGCCATTTTGAACGAACGCCCCTGGTGCTGGGCCGAGAGGGCCTACGCGCCCGCGCCGGACATGGAGCGGACCCTCCGTGAACGGGAACTCCCCCTGTTCAACAACGAATCCAAGGATTCGCTGGACGAGATGGACCTGATCGGGTTCACGTTTCAGTCCGAACTCACCTACACCAACATCGTCAACATACTGGACATGGCGGGGCTCCCCATCCGCGCAAGAGACCGGAATGATTGTCATCCCCTGGTGTTTGGCGGCGGCCCAGCCGCGTTCAACCCCGAGCCGATGGCTCCGTTCATGGATTTCTTCGTCATCGGCGACGGCGAAGAGGCCATTGTGGAACTCGCGGAACTCGTGCGGTCCTTAAAACACGCCCCGCGCCGCGAGAAGCTTGAGGCTATCGCCCAGCTCGAAGGCTTCTATGTCCCGGACTTGTACCCTGTCGAAACGATGGACGATGGACGTGTGCTCCCTAGGGAAGGCGCCCCGCCGATTGTCAAGCGTCTGGTCCCAGATCTGGACGCTGCGGCGTTCCCAACACGATATATTGTACCATATACTCAGCAAGTACATGATCGCCTCGCGTTGGAGGTGCTTCGGGGCTGCACGCAGGGGTGCCGATTTTGCCAAGCTGGCATGGTGACACGCCCTGTGCGTGAGCGCAAACTCTCCAATGTGGACAAACTCATAGGTGAAACACTCGAAAAAACTGGATATGAGGAGGTCTCGCTGGTGTCCCTTTCCACCTGCGATTTCTCCCGGCCGCGGCAACTGGTGCGGCAAGCGGCCGAGCGCGCGCACAAGGACCGCGTCTCCGTCTCGCTGCCTTCGTTGCGGCTGGACAGCTTTTCGGTCGAGCTGGCGGACATGGTGGCCGGCGTGCGGCGCAGCGGACTCACGTTCGCGCCGGAGGCCGCCAGCCCGCGTTTGCGCCAGGTCATCAACAAGTGGATCCCGGATGAGGAATTGTTGGAGATGGCCCGGCAGACCTTCGAGCGGGGCTGGGAGCACGTCAAGTGCTACTTCATGATCGGTTTGCCCACGGAACGCGATGAAGACGTCGAAGCCATCGTGGACCTGTGCAAGCGGACCTTGGCAGTCGGCCGCACGGTGCGCTCCAACGCCCGCGTCAATCTTGGGGTGTCCACGTTCGTGCCGAAACCGTTCACGCCCTTCCAGTGGGCCGAGCAAATCGGCATGGAGGAGACCGAGCGGCGGCAGGCGATTCTGGAAGAGGGGTTCAAGAAGGCCGGGGGCATCAAGTTCGGCCGCCACGAGTCCGTGACCACCTTCATCGAGGGACTGCTGAGCCGGGCCGATCGGCGCGCGGCGGACCTCATCGAGGCGGCGTGGCGCCGGGGAGCCCGTTTCGAGAGCTGGGGCGAACAGGTGAACCTGCGGGCTTGGCGCGAAGCCATCGAAGAGGTGAACTACGACGTGGCGGATGCGTTCCGGGAACGCGATGTAGCCGAGCGGCTGCCGTGGGATCACATCGACATTCTCATCCCCAAGGAATGGTTTCGGGCGGACTGGGCCCGCGCGCTCGAACTCAAGCATGCCCAGGATTGCCGCCAAGGCAAGTGCCACCTCTGCGGGGTCATCTACCGCGAGCGCGACCTGTGCCGCCACATGCTCAAGAATCAGAAGCAGGGCCGGAAGGAAGAGGCCGGTCTTGTCAGCACCCCCAAGCCGCCACCGCCCGAACCCGAGCCCGTTCAACGGCTGTGGCTACGCATTGGCCGGAGCGGTGAGGCGCGTTTCCTCTCGCATCTCGAACTGGTTAACGCTTGGATACGGGCGCTGCGCCGCGCCAAGGCCCCCCTTTCCTACTCCCAGGGCTTTCATGCCCACCCCAAGGTGAAGTTCGCCACGGCGCCTCCCGTCGGCGAGGAATCCACGGGCGATTACATGGACATCGTCCTCAAGGAACGGGTCGAGCCGGATGACTTGCTGAAGCGCCTTCAAGCCACGCTGCCCCAGGGCTTCTTCGCCTACAACGCGAAGGAGGTCCCCCTCAAGGCGCCATCGCTCATGAG
The DNA here is from genome assembly GCA_003552765.1 of Candidatus Hydrogenedentota bacterium. Classification (GTDB taxonomy): domain Bacteria; phylum Hydrogenedentota; class Hydrogenedentia; order Hydrogenedentales; family SLHB01; genus SKRY01. The sequence continues at coordinate 4,233 of PUOI01000450.1, forward strand.
CAGCGCGCGCGGCTTCGCTTATACGTTCGAGGCGGCGGCGGATGCGGATGCGCTCGAGGCGCGCATCGAGGTCCTTCTGAACCAGGACGCCATCGAAGTAGAGCGCAAGGCCAAGCAGGCCAAGAAGAAGAAACGTCACCGCCACAACAAGCAATACCGTCCAGAGAGCGGCGTGGTGAAGCTCAACGTCCGTCCCATGATCCGCGACATCCGCCTGACCCAAGGGGAAGGCGATCACGTAACGGTCGACGTGGACACCATCGTCCAGGAGAGCGGCGCGTGTATACGCACGGCCGAACTGCTGCGCCTGCTCGAACTTGATCCCGTCACCACCCTTGTCATCAAGCGGGATACGTTCCTGGACGAAGCCACCCTGACGGCCCTCGAACCCGCTAGCGTATAGTATTCTCCCCCTCCCGCGGCAAACTCACCGATCCCGGCGCCGTGCATTACGGGCGGCGGGATCGGTATTATGGGCTCCAACGTTTTTGGGTTTGTGGACACCAGACAACGGAGGAGACGGATCATGCGATACTGCCTGCTAGCGGTGCTCGCCGTGCTTGCTGGGATGACGGGAGGCGCGGGAGAAGAATTTGTGATCGCGGAAGACGGTGAAAGCCCGTATGTGATCGTGTATCCGG
>PUOI01000386.1 GCA_003552765.1 Candidatus Hydrogenedentota bacterium
AGTACGCGGCGTATTGCTCGCCGGGAACGGCCAAAAGGTACGCCTCGTTATCTTCGCGATCGGAGAGCAGATCGTTGCGGGGTTCGGCGCGTTGGTATTCGATGGCGTCCGCTACATTCCGCATGGACTCGATGATGCCTTGCGCCCGCGGGCTCAAGCCGAGGCCGAAATCCGTCGCGGTCTCATGAATCTCTGGGTCTTCCAAGGGATGGGGACGGTGAAAACGCACGCTGGCGCAGCCCGCGAACACAATGCGGCAGAAGCGCGCGACCGATTCTTCCTCGCCGTGGCGCGCGGCCCCGTAGTTCTTGTTGTTGTTGATGGGCCGGGGATGGTCCGCGATGTAGTCTCGGACGTACATGATGTTGTCGTAGTGCCCTTGCCCCAAGCCTTCCCAAGCATTGTTTTGCGAAATGTCCAGGAAGGTGTACGTTTCCGGCCGGTCATAGACGTGATGGTGGTCCTCGGCGCGGATGTCTTCGTTGCGGCGCATGTCGGTGGTGTGAACCTCGACACCGGCTTCCTCCGCGCGTTGGCGCACGTGGTCAATCCAATAGTCGCCCCACGCCACGTCCTCGCCGGTCTCGTTGTTCATGCAATAGAGGATGTGAGGGTATTCGAGGGAGTAGGACAACAGTTTGTCCACGAAGGCCCTCTGGTATTCCAGCAACAGCTCATTGTTGTCCAGCGCCGGTACGCTGCGGAAGAAGGGGTGTTCCGTGGGCTGCCCCGTGGGCGCGTAATCGATCGCCGTGGGCAGACCCGATTCGTCCGGCGTGTAGGTGATGTTGTTGTCGGGGTTAAATGGATGGTAGGACCAGCCGCCTAGGGATTGATGGTCCTCGTAATGGTCCCACGTCGCCCAGATCTCGATTTGCACGATGATGCCCCGCTCGTGGGTGAGTTCTAGAAAGCGTTCGAAGCGGTCCCAGTACTCGTCATTGAATTCGTCGAGGTCGAACTGCCCTTCCTCGTCTTGCGCGTAGGCAAACACGTTGCCTTCGTTGCGGTGACTCATCACGTTGCGCGCATAGTTGCCTCCCACGGATACGAGCAGGTCCAAGTGCTCCTCCAATCGCGTGGGATGGTTAAACAAGTTGTCCTGCCAAGTCCCGCTCAGCAGCAGGATGGGCTCGCCCTGATACTGCCAGTAGAAAGGATTCCCTTCGTACGGCCGGATGCGTTCCTCGTCCGCTTGCGCCGTACTGGAAATCGCGCCGGCCATTACAAAGGCCAGGCAAAGGGCTGCTACTATTGTCGCTTGCTTCAAAACAGTGTGTACGTTCATGGTGCGTGCTTCCTCCTGTGTCTTGTGTCCCTGCTTTGCGCCTCGAAAGCTCCCACGTCACTCGCTTTCCGGTTCCCAACGGAACATGACGTTCTTGCTGCGCGCATCGTCTTCAATGAAGACGATGTACTCCCCGGTGCCGCGTTGGTACGCGTTGATGGCGTGACAGATGTCCATGATGCCGACGTGCTCGATCCCGAATTCGGACGGCGATTCCAAATAGCCCAGGAACCCATCCTCGGCGCCGGGATCCTCAAGGCGGTATACGCCCACCGTGCCTCTGCGGATGCCGTAGTCCGGGACCTCGCCTACCCAGACGACAAAGATGTAGTCGCCGGCGATGTCGAATCCGTGCGGCTCGTAGGATTCGTGACCGAAATCCTCGAGTTGATACGGCAGCGTTATCCGCCAATCCTCGCTGGGATCCGAATGCCAATCGCTGTATCGGATGAGGTTGGGGCCCATGGGCTTCCAGTGCTGGGCGGGATCATCCGAAGTCCCGCCGCCAAGATAGAGGACATCGTCTTCGGGGTCGTAGTAAATCCGCCTGACATCCTCAATCGGCCCTGGGTTGGAGAAGTGTTTGCGTTCGTCCACGTCGTAAACGGGAACGCCATTCTCGTCAATGGTTTGGAGAGGGTATTTGTATATGCCATCGTAACGCGTGGCTTGCCAGATGGTTCCTGCCGTGTCTACCCACCACCCGCGCGATTCGGCGGTGTCGATTTCGGTTATCTCATCCGAGGACTCGTGGCCGTCGCCGTCCGCGTCATACCAAATGTCGGACGGCGTGATGCGTCCGGCCGGTATAGCGATCTCGCCATAATTCTCGGGGTCAAACCGAAAGATGAAGTATCTGCCAAACATGTCATTTACATAGAGCAGCCTTTGACCGTCAATATGCCGCACCAACGTCCCGCCCTTATGTCCTTCTTCCAGACGCGGGTCCTCGGGAAACGCATGGCGGTGAATGGTGGTCGCCTCCAGGGTCCACTCCTCGCCGGGCGGTTGGGAAAAGTCCATGGAGTAACGCGACTTCTTCGAGTACACATCCTCCCCAGTCTCGGGATCAATCACAACCGCGTCGATCCATTCCTGCGCCATCACCTGCCAGTTCAAGCGCCCGTCTTCGGTGTGGCTTTGAATCATCGCCGAGCCGATATAATTCTCGGCGTGCATGGCGTGAGCGACGTAGATATCGCCTTCGGCGCAGGCTCCCACGCCGTTTGGTCCCAGAAAACGCATCGGGCCGTGCTGGCCTGGCGTGTCTCCGGCGTAAATGCCGCCGGTTTCCCCGAATGTGTCTTGCAACTCGGGCGAATCCGTGATGTTTTCGTAGATGCGTATTTGCTCGCGCCATCCCGCGTCCGCCACCAGCAGCCGTCCGTCCGGCGTAACCGCGACGGCCGTGGCGGTCACGTCCTCGGGCAACTGGATTTCCTGTTCGAGCGGGGTCCCTTCCGCGCTGTACCGCCGGATGACATCCCCGTCCAGATACCACAACGCGCCCTCCGCGTCGATGCACATCTTGCCCGGAGATCCCTCGACGGAGAATTCCCGCAACGGCTCCAACTCCACGTCGAACACGCGGATCACGCCATCGGCGCAGGCGGCGTACACCTCGTCCTCCGAGGCCGCCAGCCCCACCACGTTCACGCCCACGTCAATCACCACATGGCCCTCGGTGATGTCGGGCCGGTCGCGCCGGGTGATGGCTTCGCCGGAAGGTTCGCCTTCGGCGTAGGCGCTACTGTAGAAGATGTAGCGCTCGTTGCCCGTAATGGCCTTGCCCAGCGTACGCGGCACATTGCCGCCGCCGGTGAAATCGAAGGGACTAATGCCGGCGATATACTCGCCATCCCGAATGGCCACCACGTTGTTCCGGTTCTCTTCCCAGCGGACGTTGGTGTAGACCGTGCCGTCTTCGGCCACATAGATGTCGTCGATGTCATGCGGAACCCAGCCCGGCGTTCCGCTAAAGGTGTTGCCGATCCACGAGGCGGTGTACTCCAACTCGGGGACCTCGGCCGCATTGGCTTCAACGGGGCCATTACCGAGCTGTCCGGCGAATATCGATACCGTGACGGCGAATGACATAGCAAGCTTCATGGCATAATCTCCTTCGTAGCGGTTTACGCGAATCTCTGTCGGCAACTACTTGCCGCTGACGGGGCGACTAGAGACTGCCCCGTCCGGCGAATCCGCGTTCGTTCGCGTCTATCCGTGCTTCTGTGCAGAGCCTCTGTTCGCAATGGGTTTCTTTACTCTTCCCGCGTGATGCCCATCTTCGCCATCGGCAGGACATCGTCCATCGCGGATCGGTCGTATTCGAAGATGGTGAAGCCGGGGGCGCCGCTTTCGCGGGCGAGGCGGATCTGCTCGATGAGTTTCACCGCGTCCCGTTGCATGCCGGGCCAGGTGGTAAGGCCTATCCCGGGATACACGGGCACGCCGTGGGCCCTGGCGATCTGCGTCGAGGTTTGGCGGGCGAACTCATGGTTGTGCGGCGTGTAGTTCATGGGACACACGAAGTCGAGATAGCCCCGCTCGCACCAGAGTTCGGCGTCTTGCCCGATGCCCTCGCGCGAATTGCTCCAATTTGGGAACACCGCGGCGGATAGCTGCACGCCGGGATGGTTTTGCTGAAGTTCCTCGGCCACTTCCGCGACGACGGCGGTGATTTGATCGCGGCGGAACTGGAGCCACGCCTCGCGAATGTCCGGCTCATCACGGGTATCCGCCGGCCAATTCCCCACTTCTTCGCCCAGGCGTTCTTCGAACCGCTCCTGGCATCCTTCGCAGAAACAGCCGTGCGCCCCTGGATAGCGGATGTAGTCGAAGTGAACGCCGTCCACGTCGTAGTTCGCCGCGACTTCCAGCATCGAATCGATCTCGAGCTGCTGGTTGTCCGGGTGCGAGGGGCATAGCCACGCGGATTCCTCGGAGCCGTCGAAGTGAACCATAAGCCGATCCTCGGCGCGCATGCGATCCACGAACTCGGCCGGCGCCCGGTTGCCCATGTTCCAGTTGACTTTCCAGACGTGCAGCTCGACGCCGTGTTCTTGGCACGCTTCCAAGACCTCGGCGACGTAGTCGCGTCCTTCTTGAACTTCCTCGGCCTCCGGCAGCACGTCGCTCGGATAATACGCAAGGCCGCCCCACGACATGTTCGGCAGTATCGCCGTGAAGCCGTTCTCCGCCAACCGCCGGATGGACGTGTCCCAATCCACGCCCGCGATGCCATCGGCGCGGTGACACCAGAACCCGCGCCATTCCCCGGCGACAGGCGTCTGGTTCTTGGCGAAGGCCTCGGTAGCCTTCCGCGCCCCATCCCGTATCAAGGCTATGGCTTCAAGAAACTCCTCTTGTTCCATGTGGCTCCGCGCCTCTTCCATGAGGTCCTCGGCGTCATCGAGCGCCTCCAGCGCGCGGGGCTCGCTCAGTTCGGCCCGCATGTCCGCCAGCCCGGCGTACCCGGCCACGCGCCCGGCGCGGGCCAGCATGCCCTCAGCCGCCTCGCGCCAAACGCCATCATGGAGATACCCCAGCATCGCCAAGAGCAACTGGTGCTTGGCC
>PUOI01000097.1 GCA_003552765.1 Candidatus Hydrogenedentota bacterium
CCGTGATGACGGACTCGGCGTCCACATCGAACCATTCCGCGGGGTTGTCGCCGAAGTAGACTTCATCCACGCCGCTGAAGTTCGAGCCGCTGATCTCGACCACGCTTCCGCCTTGGGACGGACCCCGGGGCGGGTCGATGTCCGTGATTTGCGGAGCGCCGGAGCCGCCAGCCACCTCGACGGGGATGGCGCCGCCATTTAGCACGGCTTCCTGGACCGCAAATTCCACCACCGCGTCCTCGAGCGCGGAACTGCGCACCCGGAACGTGAGGACGGCGAGCACGCCCTCGCCGGAACGGTCTTCCGTACCAGCAGCCGCCACCCGGACCTGGCCGTCTTCCGCGTTCACCACGGGCTGCACCCATTTGTCTCCTGTCAGATCGCCCTTCTCGGCGCTGACGTACTCCAGGATGCCGTTGTCGAACGCGAGGTCCACATAGTATCCGAAAACGCGAGTGGCGTTGTCGAGCTTCAGGGAGACCTGAACCTCCGCGTCGGGCGTGACCGCCAAGGCTTCGGTTACGGACAGCATTCGTGTGGTAGTTTCATCGAGGTACGCCACCATCCGATCGGCAAGGGTTGAATCATCGCCGTCGTCCTCCGCATCGGGACCGTACCCGTCTCCGTCGAGGTCAGCGGGGAAGCGGTCGATATAGCCTTGCACATACTGCAAGATGAGGGCCGCGTCCATGGCGCCGAGCACGGGAGGCTCCGCGCCGCTGACATTGGCGCCGCCGATGTAGTCGGGGTCATTCGCCTCTTCCGTTACGGGCAACCGTTCAATGCGGCCGGTCCGGTATTGAAGGAGATAGTTCGCATCATCCACCGTCACCTGCTCATCGCCCTTGACATCGCCCCACAGGAACCGTTTCCCGACAATCCGGACGTTGCCATCTTCGGTCTGTAGTTCGACACCGGAGCCACTCATGAGGCTGAATTGGGCATCGGTTGTAAGTTCCGCGTTGGCGAGCTGAATCGGCATCTCGACGTTTTCTTCCACGGACTCCTTGATTTTCAACCGCACGACAGCGAGTTCACCGCTCCCTCCGCTAAGCACGCTACCGTCGGCGCTCACAGTCACGGAGCCTTCGCCGCTTTTGACCACCGGCGGCTCCCAATTCGTTGTCAAGGAGCCCCGCGACACGCTCTGAAACTCGGCGAGTTCGCTGTCCCACGCGGCCTCGAACCGGAAACCGGTGACATCCGCGCTTTGGTTCAAGCGAATCGGAACGTCCACGGTCTCACCGGGGTAGCCTTCTATGTCTTGGGGCACGCTGAGCCGATAGCTGGATTTGTCCTCGTATTGCGCCGAGAAGGTTAGGGTTTCGCCATCCTCGACTTGGCCAGACTGCCTATCCGGGGTTCCATATCCCTCAATGGGCTGGAATTCAATACTGGTTTGACCAGCGGGGATATCTTGAAGCAGAGCGCCGCCTTGGCCGTTGTGTTGTTCGCCGCTGCTATCGGTTACGGTCCACTGCGCCTCGCTGGGCGTTACGTTCACCCTAACAAAACCACCTGTTTCGGAGAACGTCACTGCAACTATGCGATCCTGGTCCATGACCGTCTTTGCCGTAGTCGGATCACCTTCTACGGGTTCGGCGTCCGCCCACGCTTGAACATGGCGGCCACTGGCCCCACCGGAAGGATAGCGCAGCGTGACCACAGTTCCGTGTTCATACCGTTCGCCCGCATTGGGCTCAGGCTCTGCGCTGATACTGCCACGGCTGGGCTGTACGATTTCGAGGCTGTGGGCGTTTTGATCCTCGTTAACCTCGACCCTGCGAATGGCTTCCGGCGCTCGATTGCCCGCGAAATCCATAACGTTGTACCGCACTTCATATACGCCGGGAACGGAAGTATCCACGGGATTCGTGACCTCGATCCGGTCTGTCAGATCCCCATCAAGCTCGTCATAAGCCGTTGCGCCGGGATCGACATACGCTTCACCAACAGAGAGCGCGATCTCGGCATCGCCCTGGAGGGTGATTTCCGGCGTAGTGGTGTTGTACACGGCAACGGGATGGTCTGTTCCCTCGGGGGCCGGAGATTGGTTGCCGGCTTTGTCCGTGGTCTGAAGGGCTACGTAGTAGCGGCCGTCTTCCTCCAGCTCGTCCAACGCCAACAGGCCCTCAGCCTCGCTGCTGCTCACTTCTGTCTCTCGCCATGCGCCTTCGTCTGCGCGGCGGATCCACAAGCGGGCCGTCTCCACGGGACTTCCGCCGCCTTCGTGGGCGTACGAGAGTTCGATGGGCAATGTGTTGGCGGGCTCGGGCGCGTCGATGACGCCAGGTTCCGGCGGGGTCTGGTCGAATACCACGGAGACCGCTTGTTCGACCGCCACCTCACGCGGCGTCCAGAATTCGGCTTCCGCTGGCATGGTCACCCCGAACAGGCCCGCAAGCAAGAGCGCGCCCATGGAGATGCGGGTAATGCAATGACGGGCGAGCCAACCGGTATGGCTGGCCGCGCCCGTAACATCGTTGGTTGTCGTAATACTATTCATGGCTAGCTCCTCAATTGCTTCCGGCCTCGGTCCCTTATGAATCCTTACGTAATCGCTTCCCATTTCCTACAGTCCAAGGAGCGCGTTAATGGTCTTCTGGATGTCCATGGCGTTGGCGGAGCCTGAGCCGGTGACATCCACGGGCACGGGGACATCCATACCGAGCACGCCGTTGATGACGAGCTGGACGTCGCGTGCGTCGACCACCCCGTCGCGATTCACGTCCGCTTCGATATCCGAAACGGGGTAAGAACTGTTGTCGGTGGGATCCGAGCCCCACGCCACCTCAAACGAATCCCAGAATCCATCCCCATCCGTATCGCGCCGGTAGGGATTGGTGCCAAATAGATATTCTTCGTAGTTGCTTAGACCGCCTCCGTCCATGTCCCACTCCGCGTTTTCCATGCACAGGACATCCAAGCCGTAACGAAGTTTCCAAGCATCGGGAATGCCGTCTCCGTTGCTGTCCTCCGTATCGATGCCGGCGCCCAGCGCTCTCTTGACGACATCAGGCACTCCGTCGTTGTTGCTGTCCGTGACGTCATCGGCTACGATGGTCACGAGCGCGGCGCCGCCATCGGCGTCGTCCGCCCCAGCGGCAGAAGAGGCGAAAGTAAGAGCTGTTAGGATGGTTAACGTGGCTGTCAACAGGGGGGGATGGGTCGAAGAGATTCTGTTCAGTAGATGCATATTTAGCCCTCGCCATTAATTTTTATCGAGAAATGTTATTTTTAACACTTGCTGGATTACGTCCGACTTGGTAAAACAATCGCCGTGCCAAGACGAGCGCGAGCTGTAAGTGCTTATGCCCCAAGGCGTTACGCACTCCGAGCGCAGCGGGGTTGGGCGGAAGGGCTTAGCTGTGCGCCAGGGTGACAGGCGCCAAACCGTCACGGCGACGAAGTTTTGGCAGTCGCTCCCGGGCCGAAGCAGACATCGTGTGGCCGTCCCGGGCCGTGCGGGAAAACGGAATTGTCTGGCGGGAACAATGCTGGTAAGCTACGCGCCTTGACGTGAAGGAGCCGCAACAAAGGAGCACGGGAAGGAACGCATGAGCACGACGCAAGCCGAACGCATGGGGGTGATTGGACTGGGATATGTGGGACTGCCGCTGGCCGTGGAGTTCGCACGGGGCGGACTCCGTGTCATCGGGGTGGACGTGGAGCCCGAGCGAGTGGAGAGCCTGAACCAAGGGCGCTCTCACATCCTGGATGTGCGCTCGGAGGAGTTGGCGCCTCTTGTCTCGGAAGGGAAACTGAAGGCCACAACGGATTTCGGCGCCCTTGCGGCGGTGGACGCGATATGCATCTGCGTGCCTACGCCCCTGCGCAAGAGTTTAGACCCCGACATCTCGTACATCGTTCAGGCGGCCGGGGAGGTAAGCCGGATCTTGAGACCGGGCATGCTGATCGTGCTGGAGAGCACCACGTATCCCGGCACGACCGAGGAGGTGCTGCTTCCGAAACTGGAGGAGAGCGGCCTCAAGGCGGGTAAGGACTTCCATCTCGCCTTCTCGCCCGAGCGGGTGGATCCCGGCAATCAGCAGTTCACCACGCGCAACACGCCCAAGGTGTTGGGTGGCGTCACGCCGGCTTGCGGGGAACGCGCGGCGGCGCTGTACAGGCATGCGGTGGCCCACGTGGTTCCCGTCAACAGCGCGCGCACCGCGGAAATGGTTAAGCTGCTGGAGAACACCTTCCGGGCTATCAACATCGGGTGGGTGAACGAGCTGGCCATTATCTGCGACCGGCTTGGCGTGGATGTGTGGGAAGTCATCGAAGCCGCCAAGACGAAGCCTTTCGGGTTCATGCCGTTCTATCCGGGACCAGGCCTGGGCGGGCATTGCATCCCCATCGATCCGCTCTACCTCTCTTGGAAACTCCGGACGGTGAACTACACCGCGCGCTTCATCGAGCTTGCGAGCAGCATCAATTCCAACATGCCGGAGTACGTCGTGGAGAAGATCACCGGCGCGCTGAACTGGGAGAAGAAGAGCGTCAACGGCAGCAAGATCCTCATGCTCGGGGTGGCGTACAAGCGGGACGTAAGCGACATGCGCGAGTCGCCCGCGCTGGATATCATGGCCTTGTTGTTTCAGAAGGGGGCGGTCTTGTCGTACGCGGATCCCTATGTGCCGGAACTCGACTTGCTGGGCGAGCGCTTCGTGGCGGATGATTTGACGGAAGGGTTTGAACGGTTTGACTGTGTCGTGATCGCCACGGACCATTCCGCATTCGACTACCAACGGGTCGTGCGGGAATCCAAGGTGGTCTACGATGCGCGTAACGCGACGGCGGGACTAACCCCCGCGCCGGGCTGCCGCCTGGTTAAGCTGTAAGCCCACCGTTCAGGCGAG
>PUOI01000311.1 GCA_003552765.1 Candidatus Hydrogenedentota bacterium
AACGCGTCGAGCCGCATCTGCGCCGGGTGCTTGACCTCGGTTTTCAAGGGTATCTATATTGGACCTACGACACGGACGAACAGGACTATCTCTGGAACGCCCGCTCCGGCGATCGGGAAATCCTCGACATGCTCACCGAATTCAACCGGGAATACATTGAGGCGGGGCGCTGATTGACATAGGGACCAAAGCCAAACTGCGCAAACGCCACCAAATCGCGGGAACGGCATAGGTGTACTACAATATGGGAAGGAGCTTGGGATGAGTACGGTTTCACGGCGGGAATTTATGAAAACGGCGGGGGCGGCTACCTTTGTCGGGTTGACGGCTGGCAAGACGGCGGCCGCGCAAGTGGACAATCCGCAAGGTCAACGGCCCAACATACTGCTCATCGTCGCGGACGATTTGGGCTATGGCGATCTGTCGAGCTACGGGGCGGAGGACATGGAAACGCCCGCGATCGATGGCCTGGTCGAGCAGGGCGCGCGCATGGATCACTTCTACGCCAACTCCACCGTTTGTTCGCCGACGCGGGCGGCGCTGCTTACCGGGAAATATCAAGAGATGGTGGGCGTGCCGGGCGTCATCCGCACGCCGCCCCACAACAACTGGGGCTACCTGTCGCAGGATGCCGTGCTGGTTTCCGACATGCTTCGCGACGCGGGGTATCACACCGCCCTCATCGGGAAGTGGCACCTCGGGCTGGAGGAGGAGAATCACCCCAACAACCGCGGCTTCGATTACTTCCACGGCTGGCTGGGCGACATGATGGACGACTACTGGGAGCACCGCCGCCATGGGATCAATTACATGCGCCACAACCGGGAAGAGATTGACCCCGACGGCCACGCCACCGAACTGTTCACGGATTGGGCGGTGGATTACGTGCACGAACGGGCGGAAGCCGATGACCCGTTCTTTCTCTTCTTGTCGCATTTCGCCCCGCACTTCCCCATTCAACCGCCGGAGGAGTGGCTCGAACGCGTCAAGGAGCGGGAGCCGGACATCGACGAGACCCGCGCGGCGAACGTGGCGCTCATCGAGCACATGGACCACGAGATCGGCCGGTTGATGGACGCGCTGGAAGAAACCGGACTCGCGGAGAACACGCTCGTCGTGTTCACCTCGGACAACGGCGGCTCCCTGCCGCACGGCGCGTCGAACGGCGCGCTGCGAGGCGGTAAACAAGACATGTACGAGGGCGGCATACGCGTGCCCTTCGCCGCTGTCTGGCCGGGCGTCATCGAACCCGGAACCCAGAGCGATACCGTGGCCCTAACGATGGACCTGGTCCCCACGTTTTGCGAAGCGGCGGGCGTCCCCATCGAGCACGATATTGATGGCGTGGACATCCTGCCGAGCCTGGTCAACGGTGAAACGCAAGCCCTGGATCGCGACCTCTTCTGGGTGCGGCGTGAAGGGGGCAACCGCTACATGGGCCTGACCATTTGGGCCGCGCGCCGGGGCGACTGGAAGCTCGTGAAAAACGTCCACGGCGCGCCCTTTGAACTGTTCAACCTCGCCGACGATCCCCAAGAAACCACCGATCTCTCGGATGAACACCAGGGCATCTACAACGAACTCACCGAGGCCCTGCGCGCCCACATCCAGCGCGGCGGCCAAGTCCCTTGGCAGAAACCCGGCGGCCGGGAGGTCGATGAAGATTGGGAGTCCTGACCCAAAAGCCATAATGGGTAGCCTCAATTCTTGGCGGGGAGGTGGCACGGGCTTCCAGCCCGTGATTCATGGCCTGCGTGGCCATGCTGCTTGCAAGCGTGTTCACTTCGGGCATGACGGAAGGGGTGGGGCATCCGCAGATCGAGGGCTGACGCAGCGCCAGCGTCACCGCCCCCTTGTCAACGTTCCCCAGGGACGCCGCGTTCTTTATGACAGAGGCTAATGAGAGCCTTCTCTGAAGAGCGCAAAGCGCCCCAACGCTTGCCTCTCTACTCATTGCGCGTGGGCTGTTCCCCCCCAATAGCCCACGCACGCCTCCTTCCCCAACCACGCAGGAATCCTGGTTCCCCCCGCCAGGATTCCACTTTTTTATGTGGTCGCGAAACGCGCCGCTTCCATCCGAATCCCCGGACACGGCAGTGTGTCAGTTGATTACATACCCCGGCGCTTTCGGGCCAACGGAGGTATTGACCGGCTCACCTCCGGGCTGAACAACGGTCCACCTTCATCTTGTCCATCTTGTAAATCATGTCTTATTCCCCATCACGGCACTCACCGCCTCGAGGCGGACGTCCGTGGGGGGCAGGTCGAGCATGAGGCCGCGTTTGGGGATGGCGCGGATGAGGTTCTTGCGCTCGGGGCGCGCCTTGGCGATGCGTTTGGTGAGTTGGCCTTTCTGGAAATGGCGCTGGTTGGGTTCCACGACGGTCTCGCCCCAGATGGCTTCGTACAAGGTCTCGTGCGATACGCATTCGCCGGGGCGTTCGGCCAAGGCGCGGATGAGGCGGTACTGCTTCTCTTGCACGGGGATGACCACGCCGTCGAGCCGAATTTCGCCGGGCCGGGCGTCGCTCACGACGAGGGCGGGTTCCGTGGACGCAGGGGGCGCCTCCGGAGCGGGCTGGTGTTGCTCCGCCCAACGCTGGAGTTCCCGGGCCGTCTCCGCGGGCACGTGGCGCGCGAGCGCGGCCGCGCCGCATCGCGCGATGGCCCCGGGATCCGCCAGGCCGTCCGCCGCGAGCGCCGCGATGGCGTTCCGCGTCAGGCCGGGCAGGTTGAGCCGGGCCAGGGGCAACGCCTCTTCGCGCAACCCGTGCTGCACCCGTTCCGCGAGTGTGGCGATGCGCCGCACGAGGGCCTCGTCCGCCCCGGAGGCTTCCGCTAACGCCGCCGCCGCGTCCAGCAGCCAGCCCAGTTGATCGGCCGCTGCGAGCACTTGTCCGCCGAACACGGCGAACCGCTCCTCCAGCCTGTACATCGAGGCGTGGTCCATCCATTCGAGCAACAGCAAGGCCACCTTGACGGCGCGGACCTCTTCAAAGAACGGCTGCGTGACGGTCTGGCGCAGGCGGTTCAGGGGCGTGTCCGCGCCGATGGGCTCGTCCGCCGTCAGACGCTTGAGCCAGGCCAGGTACTCGGCGTGCGCGTATTCGCGGGCGGACAACGCGGCGTGAAGCATGCGGCCGCATGGGGTGAGGGCGGCCGCGAGCAGCAGGTCCACGTCCGGCCAGGGTCCGCCGCCGGTTTCCCGCAGCCAATGCTGGAGTTCGCCCGCCGTCTCCATGGCGATGCCCTTGGCCGCCACGGCTTGGCCCACCGGCGTGACCTCCAAGCGATGATGGGCGCCGCGCGCGGCCATGCCCGCGTCAATGGCCTGCTCCAACGCCTCGCGCACGCGGGCCTCGCTCTCGGCCGGGCTCAAGGTCTCGCGCCAAATCCAACAGCCCGTCAGCGTGCGGTGGAAGAATCGTTGCAGTTCGGGCTCCGTCTGGCATGCGCGCGCCGCGATGGCCCGGAGCACGTGGTCAGCGAGCGGTTCGCGCGCCAGCCGCGGCTCGATGCGTTCCCGCGCGCCCTCCACGTAACGCCGCCACAGGGCTTCCCGGTCGAAGGCCGTCGGCGCGGCGAGGATGGCCCGGCCGAAGTCATGGCCCGCGCCATAGCGTCCGGCGCGACCGCTCATGTTCTCGTATTCCGAGCGGAGGATGGGCGTTTTCCACGGCATGCCGAAGCGCGCGTCGTAGCGCCATTTGTCCGTGGAGAGAAAGACGTTGCGCGCGGGCAGATTGAGCCCCTGCGCCAGGGTGCTCGTCGAAACGAGCGCCTTCACCTCGCCCTGGCGAAACGCCTCCTCCACCACGTGGCGTTCCTCCGGCGCCAGGTCCGCGTTGTGAAAGGCCACGCCGCTGTTGAGCGTGTTCAACAGGCACTCGCGCGAATGCGTCGGTTCGAGGCTGCGCAGCGCTTCGATGGCCTCGGCCGCCGCGGGTTCATCCAGCCGTTCCGCCAAGCGCTCCGCGCCCAAGCGCGATTCCCGCCGCGCCTTCACGAAGACAAGGCACGATTCCCCCCGCTCCACAAAGGCCAGCAGATTCCGTGTCACCAGTTCCCACACCGAATCCGACTCCGCCTCCGCGGCGGGTTCCTCCGCCTCGCCCAAGGCGTTGTACGTGCGGTAGGCGAACACGCCGTCGTGAATGACGCCGTAGCGCAGCTCCACGGGCCGGCGGTCGTGCGCGGCGAGCCGGGCATCCATCCATTCCGCGAGGTGATTCGCGCCGCCCAGCACGGCTGACAGACCAATCACCCGCACGCCCGCTTGCACCACCCGCGTCAGCAGCAATTCCGCCGCCGCGCCCCGGTCGGGGTCCGACAAGATTTCGAGTTCATCGGCGATGACCAGCTCGATCTCGTGCAGCCGTTCCGGACGCCGCACGAGCAATTGCGCCAGCTTTTCGTACACCACCACGGCGATGGAGAAGTCGCCCGCCTCGAACGCGCCGTCGTGTTCGCGGTGATCGCGCGACGACACGATGACCTTTACGCCATAGGGCTCGTATTTGTCCCGCAACCGTTGGTATTTCTCGCCCGCCAACGCCTTCAGCGGCACGAGGTACACGGCCTTCTTGCGCCGCAGCGCCGTTTGCAGCGCGGCCATCTCGCCGATAAAGGTCTTGCCGGAACTCGTCGGGGCCTGAAACAGCAGGTTGCCCTTGTCGAACAGGCCGTGCTCCTTCACCGCCGCCTCCTGCAACGGCAATAGGCGATCGCTTTCCCCTGCTTCCCACAGGCGGAGGATGTCGGACGGGATGCCGTAGCGGATAAGCTCGCTCATTTTCATGGGACGCGCCCCCTCTGGTTGCGATGGGGGACAGGATACTG
>PUOI01000143.1 GCA_003552765.1 Candidatus Hydrogenedentota bacterium
ACAATGGCCTGCCCGAATTCGCTGCACTTCACTTCCTTGGCGCCGTCCATGAGCCGGGCAAAGTCATACGTCACGGTCTGGGACGCGAACGTCTTCACCATGGCGCGGGTAATGGCGTCGGCGACCTCGGTCCAGCCCAAGTGATCAAACATCATGACGCCGGAAAGGATGACCGAACTCGGGTTGACCTTGTCTAGGTTCGCGTACTTCGGCGCGGTGCCATGGGTGGCCTCAAAAATCGCGGCGCCGGTTTCGTAGTTGATGTTGCCGCCCGGGGCGATGCCGATGCCGCCGACCTGCGCGGCCAGCGCGTCGCTTATGTAATCGCCGTTTAGGTTCATCGTGGCGATGACGTCGAATTCATCGGGCCGCGTCAGGATCTGTTGCAGGAAGATATCGGCGATGGCGTCCTTCACCAGGATTTTGCCGCCGGGATCGCCGCCGCAATCATCCCAGCCCACGGCCACATCGGAGAACTCCTCGCGCACAAGATCGTAGCCCCACTTCCGGAACGCGCCCTCGGTGAATTTCTGGATGTTACCCTTATGGACCAGGGTAACGCTCTTGCGCTTGTGCTTGATGGCGTAATTCAGCGCGGCCCGCACGAGCTGCTTGGTGCCCGTGATACTGATAGGCTTGATGCCGATGCCGGAGTCCGGCCGGATGTTCCAGCCAAACGACTTCTCAAGGTGTTCGATGAGCTGCTTGGTCTCGGGCTGGCCCTGTTCCACCTCCATCCCCGCGTACACATCCTCCGTGTTTTCGCGAAAGA
This sequence comes from Candidatus Hydrogenedentota bacterium, assembly GCA_003552765.1. Classification (GTDB taxonomy): domain Bacteria; phylum Hydrogenedentota; class Hydrogenedentia; order Hydrogenedentales; family SLHB01; genus SKRY01. The sequence continues at coordinate 773 of PUOI01000143.1, forward strand.
TGACCATGTCCACCTTCTCGGGCTCCTTCACGGGGCTGGGAACGCCGGGAAAATGCCGCACGGGGCGCACGCAGGCGAAAAGATTCAGCTTCTGCCGCAGCGACACGTTCAGACTGCGGAATCCCTCGCCGACGGGGGTGGTCAAGGGACCCTTGATGGCCACACTGTATTGCCGGATGGCTTCGAGGGTTTCATCCGGGAGATACGTGCCGCATTTCTGATTGGCCTTCTCGCCCGCAAACACCTCCATCCAAGCGATGCGCCGTTCGCCGCCGTAACAATGCTCCACCGCCGCGTCAAACACGAGTTGAGAGGCGCGCCATATGTCCGGGCCGGTTCCGTCGCCTTCCACAAACGCAATGATGGGCTTGGCCGGCGTCTGCACCTTGCCATCGGGCGCCACCTGGATAGGGCTGCCGTCCGCCGGAACCTGAATGTGTTTGAATGTGTCCATGCCTTCTCCTATATCGACGGGCCTTGGCCCTGACAAGCTAAAAGCGGGGACCGCCACTTCCCGAGCGGCGGTCCCCAGCGGATTTTCGGCCGGCTATTTCAGTTCCACCAGCCGCGCGTATTCCACATGAGGGATATTCTGAATTTTGGTGAGTATATCGTCACCGATGGGGCCATCCAAGTTCAGGACGGTCGTGGCCTTCTTACCGGGTTCATCCCGGCCCAAGACCAGATTGGCGATGTTTGCGCCCGATTCTCCGATGGTCAACGCCACGCGGCCCAGAACGGACGGCTTATCCTCGTTCATGCAGATCAACATCCATCCCTCGGGAACGGCGTCCACGCGGAATCCGTTGATGCCGCAAATGCGGGGATCTTTCTCACCGAACAGCGTGCCCGCAACAAAGTGGGATTCCTCGTCGGTCTTGACCCTCACCACGATCTGGAAGGCGTAGTCGGAGGGTTTGGCCTTGCGGGTCTCGCCGAAATCAATGCCATGCTCCTCCAAGAGCGACGGCGCGCTCACCACGTTGACCGAATCCACGATCGGCGTGAGGAAACCGGTGAGGATGGAGGCCGTAATGGGGTACGTATCCCGGACGCCGACATCGCCATGGTACTCAATGTTGATGGAGTCCGGCGCGCCTTCCACGTAACTCGACAGGAACTGCCCAAGCCGCTCGCCCAAATGAAGCAGGGGCTGGAGTTTCTTGCGCATCTTGGCGTCCAAGGACGGCACATTCACGGCATTGACGATGGCCCCGGTGGTGAGGTAGTCCACCATCTGCTGGGCCACGTCAACGGCCACCGTCTCCTGCGCCTCCTCGGTGGAGGCCGCCAAGTGGGGCGTCATGACGATATTATTCAACCCGATGAACGGGTTCTCGTCCAGCGGCTCTTTGGTGTACACGTCCAGCGCCGCCCCGGCGATCTCTTCATTCTTGAGGGCTTCCGCCAGATCCTGTTCGTTGATGATACCCCCCCGCGCGGTGTTAACAATCCGGCAGGTGTTCTTCATCTTCTGGAAGTGTTCCTTCCGGATCATGTTGTTTGTCTTCTCGGTCTTGGGCGCATGCACCGTGATGAAGTCCGCGCGCTCAAGCAGATCATCCAGCGAGACCAGTTCCACGCCCAAGGCGTCCGCCTTGACCTTCGTCAGAATGGGATCATACGCCAGTACGTTCATCTCATAGGCTTGGGCGCGTTTCGCCACTTCTCCGCCAATCCGGCCGACGCCCACGATGCCCAAGGTCTTGCCGCACACCTCGGTCCCCATGAACAGCTTGCGGTCCCACCGGCCGGCCTCCATGGAGGCATGAGCCTGGGGTATGTTGCGGCACAGCGAGAACAGCAGCGCCAAGGCGTGCTCGCACGTCGAAATCGTGTTGCCGCCCGGGGTGTTCATGACCACGACCCCCATCTTGGTGGCCGTGTCCTTGTCGATGTTGTCCGTACCCACGCCAGCGCGGCCAATCACCTTGAGATTGTGCGCGTTGGCAAGGGCTTCCGCGGTCACTTTCGTCCCGCTGCGCACCACCAACCCGTCATAATCGCCGATAATCTGGGCCAGTTCGTCCGGCTTCTGAGCCGGTTTAACGTCCACCTGAAAATCCGGCGCGTTTTGAAACACGTTGACGCCTTCTTCAGCGAGACCATCAAGAGCCAGAATCTTTGGCATTGTGACTTCTCCTTTCCTGATTAGTTAGCGTTACTTCCGCGCCGTTACACTCCCCTTTAAGTGAGACATGGATCCTAACCCATGAAAACACCTTTCCTGGACAAAACGCGGAGCATCGGAGGGATAAGGGGCCAGACCAAACTTGAAGCGCCGGGCTACCGGGCATTTAGTACAGATTAATTGGAAACCCCGCGTTTCAAAGCGGATCTCCGCAGCACAGGCGCTTCCCCGCCCCCCTTGCTGCTTAGGCAGCCTGAGAAAAGTACCCTAGCAAAGGCCGCTGTTCGTGTCAAATTAACTGGATGCGGCCGGACAGCGCTTGAGCAGCTCCCGCAAGGGCTCGGAATGGGGGCCGGGCTCGGTATCCGCATCCAGAAGCTGCTGCATCAGATAGACCGTTTGCGTGTGGACTTTCTTGAAGTGGACCTCGATCATTTGACGGGGCAAGCCCCGCACGACGTAGGGCAGGACGCGATACAAGGAAGCGAGCAATCCCGTGGGGAGCCGCTTCACCGCGTGGCCCGGCGACCCAAGGGGGGCTTCCATTCGTTCCAGGATCGCCAAGGCGGAGCGTTGGGCCGCCGCGGTTTGCCGCACGAGGGCGCCATCGCGCGTGAACGCATTCAACGCGTACCCCGCCACGCCGATCCCAAGCAGGAACGGCATGCCCACCGCAAGGATGCCCTGCATATGGACGAGCAGTTCGGCATCCACGTTGGTCCGGATGCCGGCTCCGCGCAGGAGTTCCGCCAATGCGTGCGTTCGCTCGACGGCCGTGTTCGCAAGAGGACCCACGGCGGTCTTGCCGGACTGGCCGTATATCCGCCCGTCCTCCCACACCCCCGAAATCCCCGGCAGCAGGTACTGAAGACCAGCGAAGCCGCCGGGAAGCCGCGGCACGGATGTTTCCCAAAGGGGACAACACACCACGGCCTCGGCGCGGCGATTCCGGAACCGTTCGGCGGCCGCCCAAGCGTTGGCGAGTTTGTCACTGGGCACGCATAGGAACACGTAATCGGCTTCGGGAAGCGTCTCGGGCTCGGTGGTGACGAGCGCCTTGCCGGCGTGGAGGGCCGCTTCATGTCCCTCGGGGTAATCAGCCGCCTCCCCGGCGAAGGCCATGTCTTGCGGCGGGATCGCCAGCGCCTCCTTCTTGAGTCGCAAGACGATTCCATCTTCGCGCAGGGCCTTGTATCGCTCCCGGCGCACCACGAAAGATACCGCCTGGCCTTGGCTCCAGAGATGCGCGCCGATGTAGGCGCCCACCACCCCCGCTCCAATGATCACGCAATGGCTTTTGCTGTTCGACATGCCCCAAACTCCCCTGTTCTGGCGCTCTCCCAATCCGGGGCAGCCACGGCGGCGCCCCGCGCTGTGCACGTCTTTGCCGGCGCAGCGATAACAATCCACGGCGCCGGTCCGCCCGTATCATACAACGGCGGCCTATTCCGCTTCCGCCCGCCGCCACGCCTCGTGAAAACGCTCCAACAGCTCCAGGCTCTCCCGATGCAGCACGGGGGCCACGTTGGGTCCCCCGCTGTTGCTCTCGCCATACTGGGGCCGGTCGCGGCCATAGGCGTGGGGCGGCTCCACGTCCCACTGGGTCTTCGGGATGATGTAGCCAATGGCGTCGTTGGCGAGCCCGAAGACCAGGTTGAGTTCGCCCCCCATGGCCTCGCGCAACGGCGGGGTTTCCACGGGTTCGCCGGGAAAGTCCGCGCCCTCGGGCGATTCGACGCCGCCGTCGCCGATCTCTGGATACAGCTCGCCGGGCGTGGTGAGAATTTCCACCTCGCCAAGCCGGATGACGTTGATCTCGGTCCGGGCGTCCCCCCAGAACCAGCCGGGGTGCAGCACGCCCAGCTTCACGGCCCACCGGAAATGAGGGGTTTCAATGGGGACGTAGACGGTCTTGGCGGCGAAGCCCAGAC
>PUOI01000360.1 GCA_003552765.1 Candidatus Hydrogenedentota bacterium
GTTCCCGTGGGATGTCGTGATGCGTCCGATGGTGCATGGCGGCTGGAGCCACAGTGTGGGGCCGCTGATACTCGTGCTCGGCGTGCCCGCGCTCTTCGCCGGCCGCCGTGAGCTATGGCGCGTGGGGGCCTTTTGCATCGCGAGCGGGGCTGTGCTCTATTTTGTCTCGGCCGACAGCCGCACCGTTTTGCCCGCTATAGCGCCCATGTTCGCCGTGGCGGCCCATGGCGCGCTCAGCTTCCGCTCCCTCCGCTGGCTGACAGGCGCCGTCGTTGCATTGGCGTGCGTGGCGGGGATTATGTATCAGGGGCTTGAGGTGCGCCAGCGTTTGCCCGTGGTGACGGGGGCCGTCAGCCGGGACGCCTACCTGGAGGCGCACGTCCCCCGCTATCCCGTCTACCAATGGATCAATCGGAACATTCCCGAAGACGCGACCCTAATTACCTTTGATCCGCTCACGTATTACCTCGAACGGCCCGTTTATGGCAATGCAATGGCGCTCGGGGCCTTGCGCGGCCGGGCCCTGGGTGGGCAACTATCCTGGCTGAAGGATCACGACGTACGCTACCTTGTCTATGCCGAACGCCTGACGGGCGAAGACCCCAAGTTGCTACGAAGCGGCGCCGCCGCCTTGCTCAAGCAATGGTCGGAAACGCCGGAGCATTTCGTGCTCCTTCAGGAGTTTCCGATTGGCGGCGATTCGGAAGAACCGGAGGAGCGGGTCCGAATCTACGAGATCCATCACCGTTGACGGAAACGGACGCTGCTCCCCGGAATAACATCCCCCTTGATCCCCCTTCGAAGAGGGAATATTGCTCTACACAGAAGGTATGTCGCATGAAGCACAATTCACCCGAGAGGTGAGCCGGGAATTCTCCCTTTGCCAGGGGATGGCCCGAGGGGCCGGGGGGACGTTAGCGAAGCCCCACCACCTCATCCGGCCATTGGGGAAAGGGTTGGGTTTTGTGTTTTAGGGGAGCCGCCCCCTATAATCGCACCGGTTTACTAACGAATGGGGAGTGTTTCATGCGCGCTTTGGTTACCGGCGGCGCCGGTTTTATTGGGTCCCACCTGTGCGAAACCCTCGTGAGCCAGGGCGACAAAGTGTTTGTCCTGGATGACTTGAGCACGGGCCGTTTCGACAACATCGAACATCTGCCCGAGGTCACCTCGGTCATCGACAGCACGCTGAATCAGGATATCGTGCGGGATTTGGTGCGCGAGGTCGACGTTGTGTATCACCTCGCGGCGACGGTGGGCGTGCGCCTGGTGGTCGAGCGTCCCATCAACACCATCGTCAACAACATTCAAGGCACGGAGGTTGTCCTCGAGGAGGCTTGCCGCTACCGGCGCCGGTTGTTGATCACGTCGAGCAGCGAGGTGTACGGCAAGGGCGTGAAGGAACAGTTCCATGAGGACGATGACCGCCTCATGGGACCGACCACGCTGACGCGCTGGGGGTATGCGGCGTCCAAGGCGATGGATGAGTTCCTCGCGCTAGCCTATTGGATCGAGAAGCGGCACCCCGTGGTCATCGCGCGGCTGTTTAATACCGTCGGTCCGCGGCAGACCGGCCGCTACGGCATGGTGATCCCCCGTTTCGTGACCCAGGCCCTGCGCAACGAGCCGCTCACCGTCCATGGCGATGGCCAACAGACGCGCTGCTTCACCTATGTGGGCGACGCGATCCCCGCACTCATCCGTCTCATGGAAGACACGAGCATCGCGGGGGAAGTCTTCAATCTCGGCAGTCCAGAATGCGTGACGATTGAGGAACTCGCCCATCGCATCATACGCCTCTCTGGAAGCCAATCCTCCATTACCCACATCCCGTACGAACAAGCGTACGGCGAGGGGTACGAGGACATTATGAACCGCGCGCCCAGCCTGGCGAAGTTGGAGCAGGCGATCGGCTACAAGCCCAAGACCTCGCTAGACGCCATGCTCGAGATCATCATCGACCACATCCGCAAGAGCATGCCGGCCCCCTTGTAAGTCATGGCGCGCCATAGGGGAGAAACCTTGGAAACGCGGTCGCCAGGTTAGGACGCTGATCCAGGCCTCCCTAGAAGCGCCGCTATCCCGCGATGAATTCGAAGGCCATCGCGCCGGCGTTGTAGAGCCCGTGTAGGATGATGGCCGCGGCAATCCATGGGAACGCGGCGCTTACGTCGGCTGGCCGGCCTTCCTCGAACACCTGCCGCCACATTCGCAGCACGCCCAAGGCCGCGATGAGCGACCACAGTCCATGGGCCGGGAAGGTGACGGCCCAGCGGTAGGCCGCCAGGGCCTCGCCCGCCTCTGGCGCGTACACATGGATGTAGAGCAGATTCTCAATGGCCCCAAAACTCAGGCCACCGGCCAACCCGATGGCGAGAATAACCCAACGCCATGGCAGCAGCCAGGGACGCCGCTCCACAAGCCACAACACGCAGATAATCTTTGCCACTTCTTCGACGACGGGACCGATCACAGTAACCATGAGAATTCCCGTGAAGTCCATTACAGGAGCCCGCCCCATGGCGAGAAACTCGAAGAAGGTCACGGCGATGGCGGCGGGTCCCGCGGCCAGCGCGCAGCCAGCGGCGGTAAGCCACTGGGCGAGCGGGGAGGTCCGACTGCACCGCGCCTTGACGTATTCCCCGTAGGACAACGAGGCATCAAGCGTATTCCGCGTCCACTGAAGGGCGGGCTCGTCGCCCATGAAATCGTCCCGTAGTGTCTCGCCTCCCTGGTCTTCCGCGAAATGCGGCTCTTCCGAAACACCGATGTTGTCCGTGCGGCGATCTTTCATGGCCGGTTTCCACTTGCGATCATGACCCGGCCTGTTCCGGGACCGCCGCGTCACTCACCGGCAGGACCGCCGTGCCGTAGGCGATGATCTCGACCATGGGCGGCCGGCGCGCATCCCAGAAAGTGATGCTGCTAACCTCCATGCGCACGTTGACCACCGCTTGAGCCTTCCGGCTGTGGGCCTGTTTGAGCATGCGGCACAACGCTTCCCGCCGCCCCCGCGACAGGAGTTGGTTGTACCAGCGCATCTCCCCGCCAATGAGCAAGCGCAACTTCGACAGCATTCCCCGGAACGCATCCGGCGCGATGACCACGCTGCCCACGACGAACACGGCGCCGCCGGGGGTGAGGCCAAGTTTGCTTGCGGGCACATCGGTGTCGGTCACTGGTATGGTGCGCAGAGCGGCTTCCGCTTCGTCCAGGCTGCGCAAGTGAGCTTTCTCGATGTAGCGTCCCACCAATAGGCCAACGAGGGGCGGCCCGAACGCAAAGAGCAGGATGGCCGCCGTCACGAGGAACGCCATGATTCCAGGCGCGTCTTCCATGATGCCTCCCCGCCGCCGTTAGCGGCCGCTGTCGTCCATGCCGGGCACGTTCTCCGCGCGGAACATCGTGGCGCCGGGCATCTGATCCGGCGGCGTTTCCGCCGTGTGCCGCTGCACATACACCGCCGTGCCGTACGCGTAGAGTTCCGCGGCGCCCTGGGTGATGGCGCTTGTGGTGAACCGCACGTTGATGACCGCGTTGGCCCCAAGCTGTTGCGCCTGCGCCATCATCCGCTCGAGCGACTGGCGCCGCGCTTCGGTCAGCAGTTCCGTGTATCCCCTTAATTCCCCTCCCACGAGGCTCTTCAGGTTTGCCGCAATGTCCCGCCCCAAATGCTTGGCCCGGATGGTGTTTCCCTGCACCAATCCCTTGACCTCCATGACCTCATAGCCGGGCACGCTTTCCGTGTTGACGACAATCATGTGATCGCATCCTCCCTTGCCTGATTTGCGTTGAAGGCCAGCGCCCGCGCGGCGGCCTACGCCATGTTTCCCTGTATAGTACCGCGAACCGCGCCGCGGATCTACCTCTAACGCATCGCCCTCCATTTCCGGTAAGCATCTTCGCCTTGCTATGATGGCGCTCCGCCTTTGCCAATCACCGCAAGTTTTGGGAAAATCGTTTTCATGCATGTCGTGCTCGCGCCGGATTCGTTCAAGAATTGTCTCTCCGCGAAAGAAGCGGCGGAAGCCTTGCGAAAAGGAGTTACACGCGCCGCACCCAACGCTTCCCTGGACCTCGTTCCCTTGGCCGATGGCGGCGAGGGTACCGTGGATGCGCTTGTGGCGGCTGGGGGTGGCCAGCGCGTCAGCGTCACCGTCACGGGTCCCCTTGGCGAACCGGTAGAGGCCGTGTATGGCGTGCTGAACGAGACAACCGCCGTCATCGAGATGGCCGCGGCTTCGGGCCACGCCCTGCTCACCGAAGCCCAGCGGGATCCCCGTTCCGCCACGACCTACGGCACGGGCGAACTCATCGCACACGCCCTGGATAACGGGTTCCGCGACATCATTGCCGGCATCGGCGGCAGCGCCACCAACGACGCCGGGGCGGGCATGGCGCAAGCGTTGGGCTATCGGCTGCTGGATGCCTCCCGGCGGGCTCTCCCTCTGGGCGGCGCGGCGCTTGCGCGGATCGCTCGAATCGACGCATCGAACGCGCACCCCGCCTTGAGTGAGGCGTCCATACGCGCCGCATGCGATGTCCGGAATCCCTTGTGCGGTCCGGAAGGGGCCTCGCAGGTGTATGGTCCACAAAAGGGAGCGGATGCTCAAACCGTAGTGGAACTCGACGCCGCCCTTCACCGTTTTGGCGCCGCCATTGAAGAGCAGCTCGGCATCCCCGTATTGGAACGGCCAGGCGCGGGCGCGGCGGGCGGACTCGGCGCGGGTCTTGTCGCGTTTTGCGGCGCGGAGTTGGAACCGGGCTTCGATGTCGTGGCGCGCGCCGTGGACCTTGAGCGACGCATCGCGGCGGCGGACCTGGTTTTCA
>PUOI01000088.1 GCA_003552765.1 Candidatus Hydrogenedentota bacterium
ATTGCCGCAGAATCGTTCGAAACACCTTCTGGGGTTGTTCAACAGCTCGCGCGGTCACAATCCCGATTCCTTCGAGGTCCATTCCCTCGGGGTATGTTCCCTGAACGATATCGGTGTCCTTTAGGTCAAGCGCGCCCAAGACCTTGCGCAAAAAGCCGGCCTTGCGTTGGGAACGTTCAACAAGGACCAACGGCGTGCCCGGCGTCAACAGCTTTACGGGGATGGCTGGAAATCCACCGCCACTCCCGATATCCACCCATGCGGTCTCTTGATTGGATGTCTTGGCAACGTGCGCCGCGAGGCTTACCGAATCCGCGATGTGGCGTTCCCACAATTTTGGGGTGTCGCCGGGCGCTACAAGCCCGGCATGGGCATTCCACTCCCTGAGCAACGCAAGGTAGCGCTCCGCGGCCTCCTCAAAGGCTTCGATGTCCTCAAACCCTTCCTCTTGAAGCAGTTCTTGAATCTTCCGAGCGTAAAGTGTCTCGTCTGACATGGGTGTTCCTTATTGAAGCGGATGGCGCTCCAGGTATGCGCCAATAGCGCCGATAGAGAGGATGGCGGCGCCCTTTGCCCTGCCACCGCCTTCATCCTACGACAAATGGCCGGGAAAACGCCACCGTGACGCAAAAGTCCAAGGGGGATCCTGTTCGCTGGAGCAGCGCACTTACACTGCGATTAGGACGCTTGCGTGGAGTTGACATACTTGCCCCGGCATGGTATTGTCTGTAACTCGTACATGTGTATCATTACGCTCCGGAGGTCCCCGTGAAGTATCTACTTTTGCTTGGTGACGGGATGGCCGACTATCCCCTCGAAGCGCTCGAAGGCCGCACCCCGCTTGACGTGGCGGCCACGCCCGCCATGGACGCCGTGGCGCAGCGGGGAGTCTCCGCATTGTTCTCGCCCATTCCCGAGGGATATCCCCCAGGCAGCGATGTGGGCAACCTAGCGGTGTTTGGGTACAATCCGGCCGAATTCTATACCGGACGCGCGCCGTTGGAAGCGGCCAATCAAGGCATCGAGGTGGGACCGGACGAGGTGGTCTTCCGCTGCAATTTGGTGACCCTTGAGGACGGGGCCATGGCGAACTTCACGGCGGGCCACATACGTTCGGCGGAAGGGGCGGAGCTGATCGATGCGTTGAATCGCGCGCTGGACGATCTCCCCGTTACGTTTCATCCCGGGGTGAGTTACCGGCATTTGGCGGTGGTAAAGGTTTCCGGGGGCGAGTTGAGCCGGTTGCTTGAGGTGAAATGCACGCCGCCACACGATATCTCGGACCAACCGGTTGCGGACTACCTGCCCGGCGGCGAGAGCGGGAGCGTTCTGCGCGCCATCATGGAGCGGAGTCAGTCCGTTTTGGAAGGCCATTCCGTCAACAGCGCCCGCGTGGCGGCAGGAGAGCTTCCGGCCAATTCAGTGTGGCTGTGGGGTCAGGGCGTGTCGCCGGCCCTTCCTTCCTATGCCGAACGGTTTGGTTTGTCCGGCGCCGTCATTAGCGCGGTGGACTTGGTCAAGGGCATTGGCCGCGTGGCGGGGCTGGAGGTGCTCGACGTGCCCGGAGCCACGGGCTATCTTGACACGAATTACGCCGGCAAGGTCGAAGCCGCCATCGGCGCCTTGGAACGCCGCGATTTCGTCTATCTGCACGTGGAAGCGCCCGATGAAACGGCGCACCAAGGGCGGGAGGATCTGAAGATCCAGGCTATCGAGGATTTTGACCGCCACGTTGTCATGCCGCTTCTGGACTACGCGCAACGCCAAAAAGAAGCGCGCATCCTGGTCGCGCCGGACCACATAACGGCCATCAGCACGCGCACGCATGCGGGCGGGCCTGTCCCATTCGCCATGTGCGGGACGGGCATTGGCGCGAATGGCGCGGGGCGCTATTGCGAAACGGAGGCGGAGCGTTTTGGAGTGCTCTTTCCAGAAGGGCACCGCCTGCTTCCCTTCTGGCTGACCACGCCGGTGATCGATGCGGACGCCTTAGCTGGGGTAGGCGTCTAGCGCAAACGTTCTATATCCTTTCCTGTTACTAAGGTAAGTCTCTTTAATACCACCAACCATAGAGATAGTTAGGTGTTTGTTTTATGACAACACGCATTGAAATATACGATGTCACCTTGCGCGATGGCGCGCAAGGACCTGGCGTCAAGTTTTCCGCCGAGGACCAGATTCGCGTCGTGCAAGAACTCGACGCGCTTGGCGTGGACTTCATTGAGGGAGGGCAACCCGCCTCGAATCCGAAGGCGGCCGATTTGTTTCGCCGGGCGAAGGACCACTCCAGCCGGGCCAAGATGGCGGCGTTCGGCAGCACGCGCCATCCCAAGTCCACGCCGGAAGAAGACGCGAACCTGAAGGCGCTTCTGATGGCGGAAACGGATATTGTAACGATTTTCGCGAAATCTTCTCCCTTGCACGCCAAGGAAATCCTGGGGGTGTCGTTGGACGAGAACCTTCAAATCATCGAGGATTCCGTCCAGTTTCTACGCGAGCAAGGGCGCCGCGTGTTCTTTGACGCCGAACACTTCTTTGATGGATTCCATAGCGATGAAGAGTATGCGTTGTCCGCCTTGGAACGCGCGCACGGCGCCGGAGCGGAGGTCCTGATCCTTTGCGACACCAACGGAGGCCGTTTGCCCTGGGAGGTGGGCAAAGCGACGCAGCGGGTGCGCGAACGCCTGGCCGGCGCGAAGATCGGCATCCACACCCACAACGACAGCGGATGCGGCGCCGCCAACACGCTGGCGGCCGTGCGGGAAGGGGCCGTGCACATCCAGGGCACCATCAACGGATACGGCGAACGCACGGGCAATGCGAATCTGTGCACGATCATTCCCAATCTTCAATTGAAGATGGGCTACCACGTCGTGCCGGAAGAGCAGTTGGCCCGCCTGACGCCGATGTCTCATCTCGTGGCGGAGTTAGCCAATATGGCTCCCCGCGACGCGGATCCCTTCGTGGGCCGCGACGCCTTCACCCATAAGGGGGGCATGCACGCCGACGCGGTCAAGAAGGTCAAGCACAGTTATGAACACGTGGACCCCGTCTTAGTGGGCAACACCACGCACGTGTCGGTTAGCGAGATGGCGGGCCGGTCGAGTCTGTTGGCGAAGGCCCGCGAATTTCACATCGAGCTAAAACGCGACACGCCGGAGACCCGCCGCATTCTCGAACGCATCAAGGATCTCGAGAATGAGGGATACGAATTTGAAGGGGCCGACGCGAGTCTCGAACTCCTCATGCGCAAGGCGATTGGGCGGTATCGGACCTTCTTCCTGCACCGGGGATTCCGCGTGAGCGTGGAACAGCCCGATGCGGAGGGCCGTCACACGTTATCGGAGGCTACCCTGAAGCTGGAGCTGCCCAACGGATTGCTGATGCACACCGTATCCGAGGGCGATGGACCGGTGGACGCCTTGAACAACGCGCTACGGAAAGCGCTTGACGCTACTTACCCCGAACTGAGCGAGATCCATCTCGAGGACTATAAGGTGCGCATCATCGACGGCCGGGCGGGGACACGCGCCAAGACGCGCGTGCTCATTGAATCGGGGGACGCGGCTGCTTCATGGAGCACGGTGGGGGTTTCCGAGAACATCATCAGCGCGTCGTACTGGGCCTTGGTCGACAGCATCGAGTACAAGCTGCTGCAGAGCAGGGGGCACGACGAATAGCGGGCGGCGCCCAGGCGGACACGGGAAGCGATATAAGGAACCTAGCGCCATGGAAACGGCGGAACACACACGGCTTGCGGAAAACGAGCGGCGCGAGAAGCATTGGCGGCGCTGGGGACCTTACTTGGCGGAACGCCAATGGGGCACGGTCCGCGAAGACTATAGCGCCGAGCAGGATCCCTGGAGCTATTTGCCCCACGAACACGCCCGCTCGTACGCCTACCGGTGGGGCGAGGATGGCCTGTTTGGCGTCAGCGACAACCATCAACGGCTGTGTTTCGCCTTGGCCTTCTGGAATGGTAGGGACCCCATTCTCAAGGAACGTCTGTTCGGCCTCAGCAACCACGAGGGCAACCACGGCGAGGACGTCAAGGAGTGTTATTGGTTCGAGGATAACACCCCCACGCACAGCTACATGCGGGCGAGGTACCGCTATCCGCAAGAGCCGTTTCCCTACGGCGAGTTGGTGGCCGCCAACGCCCGCCAAGGGCTGGAGAATCCCGAGTTCGAGCTGACCGACACCGGCGTGTTCAACGAGAACCGCTACTTCGATGTGGTGGTGGAATACGCCAAGGCCGGCCCGGAGGATCTTCTCATTCGCATCACGGTGGAGAACCGGGGGCCGGAGGCCGCGGTCTTTCACCTGCTGCCCACCCTTTGGTTCCGCAACACCTGGAGCTGGGCGCCGGGCGAGGAAAAACCTTTCCTGCGCGGCAAGGACGACGTCGTGGAGGCCGTTCATCCCACGCTGGGCAACCGCTGCCTTACGCTTGATGGCGATCCCGACTTTCTGTTCACCGAGAACGAAACCAACCGGCGGCGCCTGTACGACGCGCCCAATCGCGCCGCTCACGTGAAGGACGCCTTTCATTACGCGGTCGTCTATGGAGACGCCGAGGCCGCCGCGATTGACGGCGGGACGAAATGGGCGGGCTGGTATCGCTGGGACATCCCGGCCGGGGAGCGCCGCACCACGCGGCTGCGGCTTGCGCCGGAACCGGGGGTGGACATCGATACCCATGCGTTTGATGACGTGATACGGCTGCGGCGCAAGGAAGCCGACGCGTTTTACGGCGCGATCATGCCGCGCAACGTCTCGCAGGAAGAAGCGG
>PUOI01000359.1 GCA_003552765.1 Candidatus Hydrogenedentota bacterium
TCTCTACGGAACCATCGTCTTGCGCGACATCACCGTACGCCGAAACGAAGGCGACGTGCAGGTGTTCCAGCATTGGGTCGACCAGAATTTCGATTACGGCTACGACGTCCGCGTCCCAGACAACGTGATCATCGAAGACATATACCTCGAAAATCCGGGCCGGTTGCGTTTCAGTTTCGGACGGCACGGCGGCCCTGTCTTCGAGGGCGGATCATACGGTCCCGCAATCATCCGCAACACCGGTCCCATTGGCCAGCTTCACGGAGCCAACGAGACCATCGACGTCACGGGGGTCTCCTTCCAAGACGCCGATTTCGATCTCGCCGAGGGGAGCATGCTCAACGTGCGAAATTCCATCTTCGCCGGCGAGAACATCGGCTTGAGCGAGGAGCTGGTGGGCGTGGCCATGGGCAACGTGAAAGAACGCGAAGCGGAGGTATCGTTCCCCCTCGAATACGTCAACAGCGAACGCTACGAGACGCCTTCCGGTCGCGAATGAAGTCAAGCAGCAACGGCTAGTCCAATTGCTGGTTAGGGCGTTATGCCGGGGAATGTCAACACCCGGCATGCCGCCTCATCCGGCGAATGGAGGGCAATTGTGTGTGGCGCGAAAGGGGGCCGTTACGCTACAATAGTGTTGCTGCACACGGTTGTGAAGTCTTCCTAAGTTAGGCAGGTCATTTCTCACGCTTCTCCTGGAGTCCGTCATGAAGTTCCCTCAAGTGGCGTTCACGTACGCCACAATTGTGTGGCTGACATTGGTTGCCGCGCCGGTGTTTTCCCAGATTTCTGCGGACAATGATGATCCCGAAGCTGTCGCTTTGGCCCGCGATGCCGTCCGCTCTGAGATGACGCGGATTGAGGATGACCCCAATATCGAGGAGACGGTTCAAGAGCGGGCGCTTGAAGTCTATGCCGAGGTGTTGCAAGCCTTGGATGCCCGGGACAGCTTTCGGCAGCGCGCCATCGAGTTCACGGAAATTATGGACACCGCGCCGCAGCGAATCCAGGATATTCGGCAACGCATCGCGGAATTTGCGCCCCAGCCGGTCCCGGAACTGGATGAAGAGGAAGTAACGGAAGGACTCCTGCAACGCGCCGTGGCCGAGGCGCGTATGCGGCGCGACGCCGCTCAGGCGCAGATCGCATTGCTGGCGGCGGAGGACCAGCGCCGCGCGGATCGGCGTCAGGAGATCACGCAATTGCTCATTGACGCGCGGGCCGGGTTCGAGGCCGCGGCGGCGCAGGCCGGAACCTCGCAGCCGGGTGAGCATCCCGCCGTCAACGAGGCGCAACGCTTGCTCGGCCAAGCGCGCATGGAAGCGTTGCAAGCCGAGATCGAGGCGCTGGAGCGGGAGTACATCAGCTACGACATCCGCACCGAGTTGATGGCCAACCGGCAACGCGAGGCGCAACTCATCGCGGAGGAGCGGGACCGGACCTTGCGCGTGTGGCAAGATCGTTTGGCCGAATTCCGGCGCACCGAGACGGATCGCGCCGCGCGCGCCGCCCGGGAAGCTGCGCTCGAAGCGGCCCGCACCGCCCCAGCCATTCGTGATTTCGCCGAGGAATCCGTGCGGCAAAACGCCGAGCTGGTGGAACGGCGCACGGGCCGCGATGGGGTCTTGGACCAGATCGAGCGCGCCCAACAACGGCTCGAACGCATCACGGCGCGGACCGAGCAGGTGCGTTCGGATTTCGAGGCCCTGCAAGAACGCGTTGAAACCGTCGGCACGGCGGGGGCCCTGGCGCCGCTGTTTCAGAATTACCGGGAAACGTTACCCTATGTCGGGCTCATCGACCGCAGACTTCGACTGCGGGAGCGGCAGTTCGGCCAGGTTCAGGTGGAACGGCTGGAACTCCGGCAGGAATTGGCGGCGCTCGAGGAGGAGGAAGCTCAAGCCCAAGCCTTGCTTGCCTCGGTGGAAGATGAGGTGAGCGAAACGGACTACCAGCGGCTGGAAGAAATCATCAACGATCAGCTTGCCGCGCGTCAACGGACGTTGTCCTCCTTGTTGACCGATTACGATGAATACCTGCAGGCGCTTCTTGTGCTCGACGCAGCCGAACAGGATTACCGGGACGCCGTCGCGGAGTTTCGCAACTACATCAGCCAGCGCGCCTTGTGGATGCGCAGCACCGTCCCCATCAGCCTTCGCGACGCCGAGTACATCGCGCTCGGCCTCCGTGAGACGCTAGAAGCCGAGACAGCGGCCGCCCTCGCGCAATATGTCCTTGACGATCTTCAGGAGCGAGGATACTGGTATGTGCTCGCCGCCGCGCCGCTGCTATTTGTCACCTTTGCCCAGTTCCAACTGCGCCGGCGGTATATCCAAGCCCTTGAGGCGGGCGGCAAATGGAGCACGATCACCATCCGGCACACGTTCATTGCGCTTGGCTTGTTGCTCTTGCGCAAGGGCGGCGCGCCATTCCTCGTGGGCGTCCTTGGCTGGCGGTTGACGCAGGCCGTGGATGCGCCCGTGGCCGTGCGCGCCGTGGGGGAGGGGGCCATCGATCTCGCGGTGTTCCTTTTCAGCGTGGCGATCCTTTACGACCTATGCCGCCCCAAAGGCATTTGCTCGGAACATCTCGCTTGGACAAAGACCGCTTGTGATCGCGTCCGGAAACACATCCGCTGGTACATGCCCATTGTCGCGCCCGCGGTCTTTGTGTTGGGCTTTTGCGCGGCGTACGGCGCCGTTACCTGGACGCAGAGTCTGGGCCGGATCGCACTGCTGGTGGTAATTGGGGCCACCATGGTGCTTTGCGTGATTGCGCTCCGTCCCCACAAAGGGTTCGCGGCCCAGTTGTTCAACATGCACGAACTGCAGGGGTCACGCCAGCTCATGGGCTTCGCCGAGGTCCTCGCCCAAGTGTTTCTGCTGTTCCTGGCGGTAACAGCGATGCTGGGCTATCACGACACCGCTGTTCGACTGAGCGTGAATGCGTACTACTCAGTGATTCTTCTGCTTGTGGCGTATCTCGTGTTTAGCATTGGCGCGCGGTGGCTGCTCGTCGGCAAGCGCAAACTCGCCATGGAGAAAATGCGGGAACGCGACAAGGAAGCCGATGAAGAACAGGTCGCGCAGGAAAGGGAAGAACTCATCCGCATCAGCGAGCAGACCCGCGCGATGTGGAGCAGCGCCTGCTGGATTACCTTCATCGTCCTGGCGGGCTGGCTGTGGGCCGATGAAGTCCCCGCGCTTCAGGGATTGCAGCAAGTCGAACTGTGGACCACGACTGAAACACATATTGAGCCCGCTCCAAATC
Source organism: Candidatus Hydrogenedentota bacterium (assembly GCA_003552765.1). Lineage (GTDB taxonomy): Bacteria > Hydrogenedentota > Hydrogenedentia > Hydrogenedentales > SLHB01 > SKRY01. Next base: position 3,271 of record PUOI01000359.1, read on the forward strand.
CGGAGGGAGGCGAGGAAACCATAACCCGCGAAGTCTCCGTTCCTGTCACGCTGCTGGATTTGGCGAAGGCGCTGGCTCTCGTCGTGGTAGGCTCCCTTATTGTGCGCAATGCGCCAGGTTTTCTGGAGACCGCCGTCTTCCGGCACACAAGCATGGGGTCCGGCGAACGGTACGCCTTCAATACGCTCCTCCAGTATCTTGTCACCGTCATCGTGATCGTGTGGGCCCTAGGGGCCATCGGGCTTGGCTGGGGGCAAGTGCAATGGCTCGTAGCCGCCCTCAGCGTGGGGCTTGGGTTCGGGTTGCAGGAGATATTCGCCAATTTCGTGTCGGGCATCATCGTGCTGTTTGAGCGGCCCGTCCGGGTGGGCGACATCATCTCCGTGAACGGACAAAGCGGCACGGTCACGAAGATCCGAATTCGTTCAACCTCGATTCGCGACTTTGATCGCAAGGAGCTGGTCGTGCCCAACAAAGACCTTGTGACGGGGCAATTGCTCAATTGGACGCTGTCGGACGCCGTGCAACGCGTTGTCGTGCCCGTCGGCATCGCCTACGGAGCGGACACGGACCTCGCCGAAGACGTCCTTTGGCAGGTGGTTCGATCCGACAGCCGGATTCTGGAGGATCCTGCTCCGCAAGTCTACTACCTGGGATTTGGCGACAGCGCTCTTGAATTCGAGGTGCGCGCCTTCTGCCCAACCCTCACGGACATGTTGCCGTTGCGCCATGACCTGCACAAGGCAATCGACAAGGCGTTTCGCGAAGCTGGCATTGAGATCGCGTTCCCGCAACGCGACCTGCATTTCCGCGGCCCGCTTGAGATTGTTCACCGGCAAGAGGGCGCCAGCGAGACCTCCTGAGTGCTCCGCACGGGAAACCCTTAAACGGCAACGCCAGCGTGAGTTGTAAAAATCCATGCCGGCCGGTCCAATCCGCAACCGTTAGCTCTGGCCGGCGCTTCATTCGGAGCATCGCTCCCAAATCCTCGAAAGGAACCCTATCACATGACAAGACGCTTTGAACCCTTGCACCGCGAGATCCCGCTCGAAGCAGCGGAGGTGCTCAATGCATGCCCAGGCTACACCGTTGCCCGCAACGTGGACGATCTGGTGGCGCTGGCCACACGCGACGCCGGGCCGGATGGCTGGCACGAGGTGGCATACGACGTCCCGGGGCGTGGGCCTGTGCTCGAGGCGCGCGCCTGCCCTGTGAAAAATGGCGTGGCGGCAAACTATACCGAGCCCTATATGCGGCGCCGCGACCCCGACTGCATGTTGATCGCCGATGACCGGCCAACGGACAAACCCCGCTTCGCGGATCGGTTCAAGCAGCCGTTCGAGGATGTGCGCAAGGCGACATTCGAGTGGCTCAAGACTCAAGAGCTGGCCGTGTTTTATTTTGCGGCGGGTGCGCGTGGGGTGGGCGTGGACGCGATGGCGGTGTGTCCGGCCAACGCCGGGTTCTTTGCGCTTGGATTGGCCCAGCTTCAGGGCATTCTCGACCCA
>PUOI01000509.1 GCA_003552765.1 Candidatus Hydrogenedentota bacterium
CGTTGGAGCCGCGCAACTTGGTTCGCACGACCGATGAGGCATGGCCAAGATCCGCCGCTATTCCCAACTTCACGCCGTCCGCCTCCACCGTGTAGCTGACGGGATCGGCGGCGTCATGGGCCACACTGAAGCTTGACACCCTCATTCCGCCCAGCTCAATGACCTCGCCCGCCTCAAAAGTCTCGACGCGCGGAAGTTTTCCCACGGTTCGGGGCAAGTTTTCGAGGGTTCCTGCCGTCATATACACGGGAAGGTTAAGCGAACGGGCCAAGGTGCCAGCGCCATTGACGTGGTCCCCGTGTTCGTGGGTGACGAATACGGCGCGGAGTGCGTCCAACGATTCGCCCGCGGCGGCGGCGCGCAGCTTGAGTTGGCGAAAACTCAGTCCGTTATCGATGAGTATGGCGTAATCCGGGGTGGCGGCCCACAGGGCGTTGCCCGAACTGCCACTGCCCAGCAGGCAAAAGCGGAGCACGGCGCATCCTTTCTGAAGTTCAGCGGGGAATGTCCGCCGCCGGGCCTACGATGGGGCAGCGGCCGGAGGCGAATAATGGCGCGCAGTATACCAAGGGCGGCGGCCTTCCGCAATTGACAGAAGAAGGGTTCGGTGGTATAGTGGCATGTGACTTGCTAGGGAGCGTGGGGATACGATGATGCACATGGAACACCGGTTAACGCAGACGCAAAGCCAGCGTCTGATGTTGACTCAAAAAATGCAGCAAGCCATCCAGATCCTGCAGTTGTCATCGCAGGAGTTGGAGCAGTATGTCGAGCAGGAATTGCAGACCAATCCGGTCCTCGAAGAGGTCGCCGACTCCCATGCAGTGGGACTGCTCGATTTCGATGGTGAAACGCCTTCCGCCTCGGCCGACGCGGACAGTTATGAGGATGTGGCCTTCGACGTGGATGCCTATGCCAAGGAGTGGCGGGAGGGACCGAGCGAGGGGCAGGATCTCAGCCGCAACCGGGACAACGACCAAAGCCGGGAGTATTACCAGAATTCCATCACCAGCGCTGGAAAATCGCTCACCGCGCATCTCCTCGAACAGCTTAACTTCACTGCGGCCGATGCACGTACGTACGAGCTTGGCGAACGAATCATCGGAGACATCGACAGCCGGGGCTATTTCGAGGGATCCCTGGAAGAAATCGCCGCGGAATTCGACGCGGCCGTCGGCGAGATTGAGGGTATCCTTCGAATCATCCAGACCTTTGATCCCATTGGGGTGGGCGCCCGCTCGGTTACCGAATGTCTGCTGCTGCAGATTGACGCGGAGTATGGCGGGGATGAACAGCTTCGCACGCTGGTATGCAACCACCTCGAGGAGCTGGAGAAACATCAGATCCCCAAGATCGCCAGAGCAATGCGTATCACGCCGGAGCAGGTCGAAGAGCTAAAAACCAAGCTCAGCCGGCTTAATCCTTGGCCAGGCCATGAGTTCGACGCCGAACCGGTGCCTTACATCCAGCCCGACGTGATCGTCGAGAAGGATGAGGAAAACAACGACTACATCGTCTACCTTGCGGATGAGTCGCTTCCCAGGGTGCGCATCAACGAGGCGTACAGACAAATGGCGCAGACTAATGGCGTGAATACCGAGGAGAAGCAGTACATCCGGGAGAAGATGGAGTCGGCCCGGTGGCTTCTTCGCAATATCGAACAGCGCAAGCACACCATTCTGCGCATTGCCACGGCCATCATCGAAGTGCAGCGCGATTTCCTGGAGAAGGGCGTGGAAGGCATCAAGCCGCTGACCTTGCAAGAGATCGCCGATAAGGTGGGGATGCACGAGGCCACGATAAGCCGCACCACACGGGGTAAGTATATTCAAACGCCGCAAGGGCTCTTCGAGATGAAGTACTTCTTCTCGCCAGGCTTGCGCAATGATTCCGGCGAGGCGCAGTCCTCCAAGAGCGTGCAGTCCATGATCAAGCGTATGGTCGAGGAAGAAGACAAGAAGAAGCCCCTGAGCGACCAGAAGATTGCCGAGAAGCTCAAGGAGGACGGCATAAATATCGCCCGGCGCACGGTCACCAAGTACCGGGAGGCGATGGGAATCCTGCCCACTTCCATGCGGCGCTCCTATGGCAAGAGCACCGCATAACGAGCCTCACCATGCCCGCTTCGCCAAACCCGTCTCACGCTCCGCCCCCCGCCCTCCAGCCGGGGGCGGTGACTGTTCTTACGCTCGTGCCAAACGCCGGGGATCGGCTTCCTCGATGCCTGCAGAGCGTGCAATGGGCCAGCTCCATATTCTGTGTGGTGGATCCCCGCACGACAGACGGCTCAGGCGATGTCGCCCGGCAATACGCAAGCCGTGTCGTCATCCACGACTACGTGAACGCCGCCAATCAGCGTAATTGGGCCCTGCCGCAAATTGAGACGGAATGGACCCTCGTCCTGGACGCCGACGAGTGGGTCTCACCGGAACTGGCCCAGCGCATTCAGGCGATCATCGCCGAGCCCGCCAGCCGCGACGGCTACCGCATACGGCGCCTCTCCTACTTTCTGGACCGGCTGATCCGCCATGGGGGCTGGGACCGCGACTACAACCTGCGATTGTTTCGCACGGACCGCGGCCGCTATCTGGAGCAGCGCGTCCACTCCCGCGTTGAGGTGGAAGGGCCCGTGGGGACTATTGAAGAACCGATGTACCACGAAACGTACCGCGATTTCGACGAGTATTTCGCGACCTTCCAGCGCTTCACCACCTGGGGCGCCCAAGACCTTCACGACAAAGGCCGCCGAACGCGCCTATCCGATCTCCTGCTCCGCCCCGTGACCCGCTTCGCCAAGATGTATCTCCTCCGCCAAGGTTTCCGCGACGGCTACCATGGCGCGGTGCTCGCGGGCCTTGCCGCCTTCTCCGTCTTCACCAAGTACGCCAAACTCTGGCATTACCGGCTCAAGGACACCGAAACCAGAGACGAGTAGGGCGAAACAAAGAGATACGCCTGTCTCCCGCCGCGAAGTGGAAGCAAAGTGTTGACACGAGATCGGACGCAGAGTATGCTAAGCGACCAATAAGTGCGCAAACTTTTCCTGGCGTTAGCAACCAGCCGAACATACTATTTCCGCATTCCTGTGAGCGGCCGAACCGGCTGGTTCGCGGATTGAAGATCACGGATTGAAAGGAATAAGTCATGAAGCGTGTCATCGCTATCCTATTGCCGAGAGGGCGTTCGTGTTGCCGAGCTGCGGAGCTTCGCGCGCTCGTATTCGGAATCGCAATACTGTTTGCGCTAGCGCGCCCGGCGTGGGGGACGGAAGAGGCTGAGAGTGTCGCCACACCCTCGCGGGTCACGTTCGGTGTCATTGCTGACGTGCATTACGGAGTTCTCGACTGGGCAACCCCGGGTACCGGGATGGTCGAGCTGGATTTCGTCCGCGCATTCTTGGATGACATGCGGGAGCACGACGTTGACTTCATTATTCAGCTCGGCGACTTTTGCAAGCCTTCGGACGGTCAGCCCATGCTTGATTTGTGGAACACGTTTGAAGGCCGGGACTACCATGTTCTCGGTAATCACGAACGCGATGGCGGCCATACCTTCGATGCCGTCGCTGAGTGGCTGGGGATGCCGGCGCGGTACTATACCTTCGACGAGGGACCGATTCGAGGCATCGTTTTGGATGCCAACGAGCCTGGGAGCGACGGGGAAGGGTATGCCGCTTACATCGGCAACGAACAACAGGAATGGTTGACGCAGCAACTGGCCGAAACCGACCGGCCTGTGATCGTATTTGTCCACCAGCCGATCGAGGTTCTGGACAATAGCGCCGAAGTGATGGCGGTTCTAGAGCAAGCAGAACAGGAACGCCCCGGGGTGATCATGGCTGTCTTTTCCGCCCACAATCATCAGGATTACATGAAGATCAAGCATGACATCCCGTTCATCCAGATCAACAGCGCCTCCTATGTATGGTATTCACCCGTCCCGACGGTCCGCTACGCCGAGCCGTTGTGGGGGCGGGTGGTCGTCGATTTTGAAGCGGAGGTCCTGCGGGTGCATGGGAAGGAAACGACCTGGCTCGACAAAGATCCGTGGGAGCATGGCGCCCCTGAGTCCGGCCATTATAGCCGTGACGTCACGCGGCCTGCGATCTCGGATCGCGAGCTAACAATCCGCCCCGAAACCTTGCAGAAATAAGCACCCGATGCATGTGTCCGTGAGCGCATGGACTGTCTTCTCCCATGCGTCCGCCGCGCGTTGCCGTGGCCTCCACCCTGCGGTATACTCTTCCCCTGTCTGGATGACCCAAGGAAAGCTTGACCCAACGTTGAAGGAGCGCCATGTCCCGGGGGAGCGGCATAAAAGCAGTTGATGAATACCTGACCAGCGTGCGTGCGCACTTGCGTGCGGAGAACGCCACCGAACACACCTTCCGGCCCGCGTTGCAACAGCTTCTTGAGGCGTTGGCGACGCGGAACGTCACGGTCACCAACGAGCCGCGCCAGGTGGCGTGCGGTGCGCCGGACTTCGTGGTGTCCAGCCAGGGCGCGCCCGTGGGATATCTCGAAGCCAAGGACATCGGCGCGCATCTCGACAAGGTGGAACAAAGCGAACAACTGCGCCGCTACCTCGAAGCGTTGCCCAACCTCATCCTCACGGACTACCTCGAATTCCGCTGGTACAAGGACGGCGCTTATGTCCAGAGCGTCCGGCTCGCGCGCGTGACGCCGGATGGCAAGCTGAAGACGGAACCCGGCGGCTCCGAAGCCTTCGCGGCCCTCTTCAGCGCGTTTCTAAAC
>PUOI01000053.1 GCA_003552765.1 Candidatus Hydrogenedentota bacterium
ATGGCGAGGCCGGGTTGCAGGCCGAGCTGACCAAGCTGTTGCGCCACGGGAGCAAGCCCATCGGGAAAACGCTCGGAATCGGGCGTCCAATCGCCCGCGCGCTGTTGCCAGCCGCGGGGCACGAGGAAACCATTCCAGCCGAAACGTTGCAGCCATTCCGCCGCCAAACGGGCTTCTGCCAGGATGTCATCCGCTGTAAGGGTGCGGCCCACGCTTTCCGGCCATACGTTGAGAGCGTGGGGCCGGAAACTATCGTCCGCGCGGACGGCGTTGGTCACGGCGGTGGCGTTGGCGAACCGCTCCAGGGCGCGATAGGGCTCGCTTTCCGATACGGACAAGAGGAAGCGCTCGGACGTCAGCGTCTCGCCGGGTTCCAGTTCGACGGGAGGATCAAAACGGGAGATGGCTTGGAACATGCCAAATCCCTGCTCGTTGTCGGGTTCCCGTTCCTCGAACAGCACCTCGCTCTCCGCGCTTTGGTGGGTCAAAAAGCCCGCGAGAAGACTCTGACCTGTAGCGGAATCGTGGACAAGGGTGTGCCAGGCGCTGCGGCTTCTATCGGCGGAGAGGCGGGGCGCCCTTTCCCCATTATCCAGCGGATGAGGCTGGAAAAACTCAATGTTTCCCTGCGCCGGGCCAAACTCGAATCGGCCTTCATCACGCTCGCGAATCGCCCAGGGCATGAGGGCTTTCACCCGAACGGGTTCGTCGGTGGTATTGTGATAAGTGACCTGCGCGGTCAGGAAAGGATGCGTGGGATAGGTCCGTATACGCCATTCCCCTTCGCGGGCAAGGAAATACATTCCCTGCCCCATCCCAAGCGGATCATCCACCCCTTCCCGCATGGTGTCTTCGCCATCGAGGCGAAACGGCGTGGGCGCGTCCTCTCCTTCCAGCCACACCGCGGGCCGGACATTTTCAAACAGCGGCGCGCCGGCCGACAATTGTACGTCGACCATACCGCCGCGCTGTATACTGAGTTCATACCGCTCGGTGTTAATGGTGCGGTGTTCCGGACTGGGGCCATGGGCGCACCCTGTGGTTAACCCTAGCGCCACACTTGCGAAAGCGAACGCCGCATACATTCCGAGCTGAAGTTTCTTAGCACGCGCTGTCATGCGCGCCAGTGTTTTTCGTGGTATCATCTATAAAATCTCTACATAAGCCGTTGTGTGTTGTAGTGTCGGCGAAAAGGAGATAAACTCACCCTTTTCTTAATCATATTCCGCCCGGATTAGTTCCCCCGAAGACCTTTGTTCTCTTCATACGCCGGCCTGATCGGACGCTTTGGGAAAACAGCAAGGGGTCTTTTGAACGTAGCCGATGCGGCGCCATATGTCAAACACAGGCTGGATGACCCCGCAAAGGCATAATGACTGGAGGTGGGGGTGGAAAATTCAACTTGCGCTTGCGCCGCCCACATCGTTATTGTGCACGTTCAAGAATCGGAGCCGGGGGGAGGAGAAGATGAACAATGGACAGCGCAGGGAAGAACGGTGTAGATGAATCTGGTTGCGGCGGGACTGAACCATCATACAAGCACATTGGAATTGCGGGAACGCCTGTATTTCTCCCCGGAACAACTCCCCGGCGCCCTGCTGCACTTGCGTAAACTCCTTGGCGGGGGGGGCGCGGTCATCCTGAGCACGTGTAACCGTGTGGAAATCTACGCCCATCACAGCGCCCCACCCGAGGATGTGATGGGCCTCATCCGCCGGTTCCTACGTGAGTGGCACAGCGTTCCGGAAGAGGCCTTCGCCGAGCAGATGTACGTTTACACCGATCAGGAGGCGATTGGGCATCTTTTTCGCGTGGCGTGCGGACTGGACAGCCTGGTCTTGGGGGAGGCGCAAGTCCTGGGCCAGGTTCACGATGCGTATCTCACGGCCCAGGCGGAGCAGACGGCGGACAAGGTGGTGCATGCGCTGTTTCAGCGGGCGTTTGCCGTGGCCAAGGAAGTGCGCTCCAACAGCGGTATCGGGGCGGGCAAGGTGTCAATCGGTTCGGTGGCGGCGGATTTGGCGGTATCCATTTTCTCCGAGTTGAAGGACAAGACGGTGCTGGTGGTAGGCTCCGGCAAGATGGGGGAACTAACGTTGTCCCGCCTGGTGGATCGCGGCGTGGGCCGGGTGTTGGTCACCAACCGGAGCGCGGACAAGATGGAGGAGGTCGCGGGCCGGTTTGGGGGCGAGCCGGTCGGATTTGCTGAGTTGGCCGAGGAGTTGCACCACGCCGATATCATCATTTCATCGACGGCGGCCTCCGAGTATGTGCTCACGCCTCAGCATTTCCAACAGGCCTTGCGGATGCGCAACCAGCGGCCCATGTTCGTCATCGATATCGCGGTGCCCAGGGACATTGACCCCAAGGTGGACGAGCTTGACAGTGTCCACCTCTACGACGTGGATGATCTCAGCGGCGTGACGCAGGCCAACATCGAGGAGCGGCGCAAGGCCGTGAGCTACTGTATGGAGGTCATTGATGACGCGGCGGAGCGATTCTGGACGTGGGTTCAGGGTCTCGCCGCGGAATCCACCATTGTGTCTATGTCCCACGAACTGCACGCCATCCGCGAACGCGAACTAGCCAAAACTCTTGCGAATTTGCCGGAATTGAACGAGAAAGAACGGGAGGAGGTCACGCATTTGAGTAAGCGTATCGTCAACGCCATCCTCCAGCGGCCCATGACCCAGTTGAAACGCGAAGTGGCCGAGCGGGATCCGCACACCGTGCTGCATCTCGTGAAGCGCCTGTTCGGCCTCAAGGAGGGCCCATGAGCCGCTTCAGCCAGCCGCTGGTTCTGGGATCGCGGGGGAGCGCATTGGCCCTTCGGCAGTCCGAGCAAATCGCCGCGCGGCTGGGAGCGATGACGCCCGGCCGGGAGGTGCGCATCGAGGTCATCCGCACGACGGGCGACACGGCCCTCGACGCGCCCTTGGCTCAAATCGGCGGCAAGGGCGCCTTCACGAAAGAAATCGAGGACGCCCTCCTTGACGGCCGTATTGATCTCGCGGTGCATAGCTTGAAAGACTTGCCCACCACGTTGCCGGATGGGTTGAGTCTCGCCGCGATCCCGCGCCGGGAGACGCCGCACGATGCCTTGATCTGCGCCCGTTGGCCTTCGCTGGAGGCTATACCGTCAGGCGGCGTTATCGGGAGTTCGAGTCTGCGCCGGAAAGCGCTGTTGACCGCGCACCGGCCCGATCTGCGCGTTGTGGACCTTCGCGGCAACATCGACACGCGGCTGGGCAAAGTGGCCCGGGGAGACGTCGACGGCGCCATCCTTGCCTGCGCCGGCCTCGAACGGCTGGGCCGCGCGGGCGCCGTGACGGAACGGCTTGCGCCAGAGGTGATGCTGTCCGCCCCGGCCCAAGGCGCATTGGGCATCGAGGTGCGCGCGGACGACGCAGAGCTGCAGGAGGAAGTGGCCATGCTTACGTGCGCCGCAAGCGCGGCGGAAGTGCGGGCGGAGCGGGCCTGTCTGGCGGAGCTGGAAGGGGGCTGCCAACTCCCGCTGGGCGCGTTGGCGCGGGCGCGCGAAGATGGCGCCATGCATATTCAGGCTTGCTTGTGCCATCCCGATGGGTCGAGCATGCTACGGCACGCCCTTGAAGGCTCCATGGGGGAACCCGAGGCCCTGGGGCAAGCCTTGGGCGCTGGCTTGATTGAGCAGGGCGCGCGCGAGTTGGTGGCCTCCCTCCGATGAGCGGCAGCGCCGGAAAGGTCTATCTCGTGGGGGCGGGACCGGGCGACCGCGGTCTCATGACCTTGCGGGGCCGGGAATGCCTGGAACACGCCGATGTGGTGATCTACGACTCGCTGGCGAATGAGGTCTTTCTGGAGTGGGCCGGGCAGGCCGAGCACATCTTTGTCGGCAAGTCCGCGGACCGGCACACCTTGTTGCAAGAAGAGATCAACCGCGTGCTCGCCGAACACGCCCGCCGAGTCAACCGGGTGGTCCGTCTAAAGGGCGGGGACCCATTCGTTTTTGGCCGGGGCGGGGAGGAGGCGCTCTATCTGGCGGAGCAGGGCATTCCCTTTGAAGTGGTCCCCGGCGTGACGGCGGGCGCGGCCGTCCCCGCTTATGCGGGCATTCCCGTGACGCACCGTGGGCTTGCGGGCAGCGTCACCCTGATTACCGGCCATGAGGATCCCGCCAAGGAAGAAAGCAACATCGACCTCGGCGCCTTGGGCCTCAAAGGTACGCTGGTCTTCTTCATGCCCGTGAAGAACCTGGACAAGCTCTGCGCCGAACTCATCCGCATGGGCCGGTCGCCGGAAACGCCCGCCGCCGTCATCGAATGGGGTACGTATCCCCAGCAACACAGCGTCCGGGGAACCTTGCGCGGCATCGCCGCACAGGCGGAAGAGGAAGGCATTCAACCTCCCGCCGTGGCCGTGGTGGGGGAAGTGGCGGCCTTGGCGGACCGCTTGAGCTGGTTCGAGAACCGGCCCTTGTTCGGCCATCGCATCGTGGTCACCCGGTCCCGTCCTAAAGCCAGCGATTTGGTGGGGCGGCTGAGCGAATTGGGCGCGGATGTCTTCGAGTTTCCGACGATTCAGATCAAGCCGCCGGAGGAGCCCGGCGATTTCGGACGGATTGGCGATTACGATTGGATCGTGTTCACCAGCGTGAACGGCGTGGAGATGCTGTTCGAGCGGCTTGAGGCCCTGGGATGCGACGCCCGCGATCTCGCCGGGGTGAGGTTATGCGTGGTTGGCGCGGCCACGGCCGAGGCGGTGCACAAGCG
>PUOI01000552.1 GCA_003552765.1 Candidatus Hydrogenedentota bacterium
AATCTGGAACGGAAAGGAGTGACGAAGCAATGAGGTTGGACAAGTTAACCATCAAGGCGCAGGAAGCCTTGTCCGAGGCGATGGATGCCGCCACGGATCGCGGCAATCCGGAGATCGCTTCGGTGCATATCCTGCACGCCTTGCTGAATCAAGAGGACGGGGCGGTGGCCTCCATTCTGAAGCGTTTGGGGGTTCACCCGGGCCAACTCCGCGATCCAATTGAAGCGGAGCTGAATCGCGCGCCCCGCGTGTCGGGGCAGGGCGCGGGCCAAGTGGGCCTGAGCCGCGAAGCCCAGGACATGCTGAACGCGGGCTGGAAGGCGGCCCAGAGCTTGAAGGATGAATACCTGAGCACGGAACACCTGCTCATCGCGATGGTGGAGACGCGCGACAACCGCGCGGGCGCCATCTTGCGCGAGCACGGCGTGACCAAGGACAGTCTCTGGGCGGCGTTGAAGGAGGTGCGCGGTTCGCAGCGCGTGACGGACCCCAATGCGGAGGATACCTACGATGCGCTGGACAAGTACAGCCGCGACCTCACGCAGTTGGCGCGGGCGGGCAAGCTGGATCCCGTGATTGGGCGGGACGAGGAGATCCGCCGCTGCATCCAGGTCTTGACGCGGCGCACGAAGAACAATCCCGTGCTCATCGGCGAGCCGGGCACGGGCAAGACGGCCATCGCCGAGGGCATGGCCCAGCGCATCGTCAGCGGAGACGTGCCGGAAAACTTGAAGAACAAGCGCATCGCCGCGCTGGACATGGGCGCGCTCATCGCCGGCGCCAAGTACCGCGGCGAGTTCGAGGAGCGCTTGAAGGCCGTTCTGACCGAGATCCAGCAGGCCGAGGGCCAGGTGATCCTGTTCATCGACGAGATGCACACGCTCGTCGGCGCGGGCGCGGCCGAGGGCGCAATGGACGCGTCCAACATGTTGAAACCCGCGTTGGCTCGCGGGGATCTACATTGTATAGGCGCGACGACGTTGGATGAATACCGCAAGAACATCGAGAAAGACGCGGCCCTGGAGCGGCGGTTCCAGCCCGTATACGTCAACGAGCCCACGGTCGAGGACACGATCGCCATTTTGCGCGGCCTGAAGGAGAAGTACGAGGTGCATCACGGGGTGCACATTCAGGACAGCGCGCTGGTGGCCGCGGCCATGTTGAGCAACCGGTATATTACCGACCGGTATCTGCCCGACAAGGCCATCGACTTGGTGGACGAGGCCTGCTCACGGTTGCGCATCGAGATAGACAGCATGCCCTACGAGATTGACGTACTGGATCGGCGCATACGTCAACTAGAAGTAGAGCATCTAGCGTTGAAGAAAGAGACGGATAAAGCGGGTAAAGAGCAGCGCGAAGGCATCGAACACGAGATCGCGCAGCTCCGTGAAGAGCTAAACGCGAAAAAGGCTCAGTGGCAAGCCGAAAAGGAAGTTATCGACGAAATCCGCAGCATCAGCACGCAGATCGACGATGCCAAGCGGGAAGAGGAAATCGCCGAACGCAACGGCAATTTGGACAAAGTCGCCGAAATACGGTACGGTTTATTGGGAGACCTTCAGCGGCGGCTTGACGAAGCCAACGAACGGTTGGCCCAGCTACGCAAAGATGGCGGTTTCCTGAATGAGGAAGTGATCGAGGAGCACGTCGCGAAGATCGTCTCAAGCTGGACGGGGATTCCCGTCAGCAAGATGATGGAAGGCGAGGCGGAGAAACTCCTCAAAATGGAGGAACGGCTCGCGCAACGAGTGGTCGGCCAAGACGAAGGCGTGCGCGTGGTCTCGGACGCGGTGCGCCGGGCCCGCGCGGGGATCAAGGATCCCGAAAAGCCGATAGGTTCCTTCATCTTCCTTGGCCCCACGGGCGTGGGCAAGACCGAGCTGGCGCGTTCGCTGGCGGAACTCCTGTTCGACGACGAAGACGCCATGGTGCGCATCGACATGTCCGAGTACATGGAGAAGCACTCGGTCTCGCGGCTGATTGGCGCGCCGCCCGGATACGTTGGCTACGAGGAAGGCGGTCAGTTGACCGAGACGGTGCGGCGCAGGCCTTACTGCGTGATACTGCTCGACGAGATCGAGAAGGCGCACCACGACGTGTTCAACATCTTGCTGCAACTGCTTGACGACGGCCGGTTGACGGACAACCAAGGCCGGACGGTGGACTTCAAGAACACCGTCGTCATCATGACCTCGAACTTGGGCAGCGAGGTGTTCACGGTGGGCGGCGAGGAACAGGAGCACGTGAAGGAAGTGATGGCCGTGCTACGGCAGCACTTCCGGCCCGAATTCCTCAACCGGGTGGACGACGTTGTGGTGTTCCACCCCTTGAGCAAGGAACTTATCCGCCAGATTGTGGATATACAATTGCAGAGGCTGGCGAAACGGCTGGCCGAGAAGCGCATCAGCATAGAGCTGACGGACGCGGCCCGCGACGTGTTCGCGGAACAGGGCTACGACCCCGTGTACGGGGCTCGCCCCTTGAAACGCGTCATACAGCGCAAAGTGCTTGACCCGCTCGCGATGGAGCTGCTTGAAGGGCGGGTAAGCGAAGGCTCCACCGTTACGGTGGACGCCGAAGACGGCGAATTCAGTTTTCATAGCCACATCTCCCAAGCGGCCTAATGTGGCGTTGACCCCCTGGGATGGGCTGGCTCCCCCAAGCCAGCCCACCCATCCCCCCGGGGTCTGAGATCTCCCCGTCTCAGACCCTTCCCTCCCACGGGGCCGGAGGTCCTCCCCAGCCTCCGGTCCCGGAAATTCTTTTTTCGGGAAACGCCCGGTCAACCTTATACCGGAGCGTACCCGCTCCCGTAAGGTGAGGTTTCCTTTTTTTCCTACCCCCTCCAAAGCAGACGTGATCATGAACCAATCCCAGCCGAAATTTCAAGAGGCACGCCTAATTGCCGGGTAAGCGGCTGCTCCAGGGAATGACATCCCCCTTGATCCCCGTAGCGCCGGCGTCTCGCCGGCATATATCACCGTCTCCATAAGGCTTTTCATGCCGGCGGGACGCCGGCGGTACGATTCCGCATTGGGGGACAAGCCGGCTACTTCCCGATGCAGAACGCCGAGAAGATCCGGTCGAGGATGTCGTCTGGGGTGGTTTCGCCGGTGATTTCGCCCAGGGCGTGCTGGGCTTCGCGGACATCGACGCTGAGCAGTTCGGGGGATTGGCCGAAGTTTTCGAGGACCTGCTCCAGGGCGGCGCAGGCCCGGCGCAGGCTGTCCTGTTGGTGCAGCCTGGTCACCAAACCCTGGTCCGGCGGGACGGCGGCTTCGCCCAGCAGCAGGCGGGCGAGCGTTTTCTCGAGGTCTGTCAACCCTTCGCCGGTGGCGGCGGACAAAGGTTGAACAGCCGCGAATGACACGGGCCATTCCGGGGGGCGGGCCTCGCCGTCGACCAGGTCCATCTTGTTCAAGGCCAGCACGATGGGCGCGCCATGTTGGGCCAGTTCCTCCGCGAGTGCCCGCTCGTCTTCCTGAGGGGGCTGGGACGCATCGAGGACCATGAGGATGATGTCCGCGTTCTGCAGGGTTTCCCGGGCCCGCGCGATCCCGATCTGCTCGACTTCATCCGGAGAGAAATGCAGCCCCGCCGTGTCGGTCAGCCGCACGGGGATGCCTTCGATGGTTATGACTTCTTCCAAGAGGTCACGCGTGGTTCCGGGGACGGAGGTGACAATGGCGCGGGCGTCGCGGAGCAACGCGTTGAACAGGCTGGACTTGCCGACATTGGGGCGGCCGGCGATGGCCACGCCCGCGCCTTCGCGGTAGAGGCGGCCCGCGCGCGCGGTGGCCAGGAGCTGATGCATTTCGTCAACCGCGCGGCGTATCTCCGCACGCAATCCCTCGTCCACGGTATCGGGCAGGTCTTCCTCGGGGAAATCGATGGCGGCTTCGAGTTGGGCCTGAATATCGGTGAGGACGGAGTTGATCTCGTGGATGCGCTTGGAAAGAGCGCCGGTGGCGGCGGCGTTGGCGGCGCGAAGACCGGCGATGGTTTGCGCGCGGATGCGATCAATGACGGCCTCGGCCTGCACCAGGTCGAGCCGTCCATTGAGAAAGGCGCGCTTGGTGAACTCGCCGGGTTCGGCAAGCCGCGCGCCGGAGGCCAGGCACAGTTCGAGCACCGCTTGAAGCGGTCCGCTGCCGCCGTGGCAGTTGATTTCCACCACGTCTTCGCGCGTGTAGGTGTGGGGAGCGCGCATGACATGGACGAGCACTTCCTCGACCGGCTCTCCCTCTTGACGTATTTCGCCATGAAACACGCGGCCCGCCTTCGGTTGCGCGATGTCCTTGCCGTGCGAGGAGACAAACAAGCTCTTGACGATGGGGATGGCCTGGTCCCCGCTGAGCCGCACAATGCCGATCCCGCCTTCGCCGCGTGGCGTGGAGATGGCGGCTATGGTGTCCTCGCTCATGAATGGGGCGGAAGAAGCCATGGTCCTTGTTCGAACTGTTTGGGGCGGATGACATCCCCCTGCGTCCCCTTCAAAAAGGAATCGCACCCAAGTGAACATCCCCCTTGATCGCCCTTCGAAGGGGGAATTAACTTGATGCCGCCGCTTCTCAGGCGGCTATGCCGGCGTCACGAATCCCCCTTCGCGAGGAGGGCAAAGGGCCGGGGGATGTCCTTGAGCTGTCGGATGTTCTAATCGCCACTGGAGCGCTGGCCGGACCGTTTCCCGCCGCCGGAGCGCGAACCGCCCCGTTTTCCGCCGCGCCGGGACCCGCCGGACC
>PUOI01000390.1 GCA_003552765.1 Candidatus Hydrogenedentota bacterium
CGCGCTCACCGGCGAATGTGATGGAGTTTGCGCGAGCCCGTGGCGGCGGAAAGGCCAAGCCCAGTACCGCCTCCAGCGCCAGCGCCAAGCCTAACGGCCCTTGTCCCTGCGGCAGCGGCCGGAAATACAAGAAATGTTGCGGGGCGCGTAACCGCTGAAGGCGGCGTCCAGTGTAGCCGGCCGATGCGTTATTCGGTGACCCGGAAGGGCATGACGCTGCGTAGGAAGGGGACCGTGGGTTCGTCGGGTTCCGGTTCGTCGAATTCGACGCCTACCTCCCGCAAAAGGACGCCCTCAGCTTGACGCAACTCCGTCAACGCTTGTTCAAAGTTGGCCATGGCTTGTACTTCCTGTACCTGGGCGTCGGTAAGGTCTTCCTGCACTTCCAGCACTCGATAGCTGGTGGTGGCCCCTAGTTCGAGCCGTTTTTCTTCCGCGGCTACGTTAGCTTCCTGCAGGCGGCGGGTCTGTCGGCTGCTTTCCACCATTACACGGGCGGTTTCCACAGCCCGAATGGCCAGACGAACGCTAAGCATGAGTTCGTGTTCGGTCCTTCGGAGCCGGTCCTCGGCTTGGCGCGTGCTGATGCGGGAGCGCTGATAGTTTCCCCGCGCGGCGCGGTTGGTGATTGGCACCGAGCCTTGGACCCCGATACTGTAGGAGCGGTCCGACCGGTCGGCCGTCCCCTCGAATACGCCGCTTATGGAGTCGTCGCGTCCGCCGGTGAAGACCGTGCCGGTGGCGTCAAGTTCGGGTTGCATCTCATCCGCGGCTTGGCGCTGCTCAATCTCGGCGGACTCGATTTCGAGGCGGGCGGCTTGGATTTCCGGCCGGTTGGCGAGGGCCCGCTGCACGCTGGTTTGTTCGTCGAAGTCGGGCTCGAACAGTTCTGGCTCATCGACCGGCTGAACGACGGCCCGCGCGAGGTACTCGTTGTCCCGCAAATTCATGAGTTGTTTGAGCCGGTCCTCGGCGTCGCGGAGTTGAGCGCGCGCGGATATCAGGTCGCCTTGGCGCGCCGCCACGCCCGAACGGGCCTGCAAAACGTCGATGGAGGCGGCTTCGCCGATTTCATAGCGCTGTTTGTTCATCTCAAGGAGCCGCTCCGCATTCTCCACACTCTCCTCGCGAACGTCCACCGTGGCCTCGGCCGCCACCACATCCCAATAGGCGTCCACCACTTCCGCTACCGTCGTGAGCACTTGGCTCATGAGTTGTTCCTGAGCGGCCTCGTGGCCTTTCTCCGCAAGCCGGATGCGTGTGGTGGTTATGTCACGCCCGCGGCCCTGCAACAGCGGTTGAGTCAGGTTGATGTTGAGTCCGCCACCCCACTCGTCGCGGAATTGGGTGAAGGTGCCGTGATCCTTATCCAGGTCAAACGTGATATCGTAGCCGGTCCCCCATCTGAGTAAACCCGACAGGGAGTAGGAGGACCGTGTCCGTTGGGCCTCGGTGTCTTGAACGCCCGCGAAGGCCGCCACATCGGAGGGGGCTGTCTCCTCCGAACGCATGTAGGTGATGCTGCTGCTCGCCACGGGATCAAACTCGCCGTGCGCCGAAAATACATCCGTTTCGGAGAGCAGAGGGTCGTGCGATGCGACAATAATGTCGTCGTTGCGATCAAGCGCCATGCGAACGCATTCCCGAACGGACATGGGGAGCCGGGGAACTTCGCCGTCGTCCTCCATTACCCGGTAAAACAGGTCCAGATCAATCCGCTCCTCTTCCAGCAGACGTTGGATGTCGTCTCGATACTCCGTCTCCATCTCCGCGGCGGGATCGGGGAGGCGGTCAAGGGGGCGGTCCTCTGGCGCGGCCGTTTCGGCCGGGCCTAGGCTGGGTAGGGTCTCGGCCTCAACAGTCGGGTCTGAAGGGGACTGCTCTCCCTGTTCATCCTCGCGCTCGCCGGCCGGAACCAAGATGGGGCCCTTGTGTTCAGCATCGGCCTCAAGGGGCGGCCCGCCGGGCTCATTGGCGTTACTCCATAGGCTGACGCCGGCGCATAGCAGCGCGCCAGCCAACCATTTTCCCAACCGTGGCAGGTCCATTCTTTATATCTCCTTACAACCCCGCGTGTCGCATTAGAAACGGCGCATACCAGCGTCGTGTTGAGTCCTTCTGACCACTATGAATCGGGCCAGGTTTCGGAGACAGCTTCTCCGTCCTGGCCCGCAATACCCTACCTACTGCTATCCGCCACATGGGGACGTTATCAATCGTCCGTGGGTTCCTCGCCTTCGTCAGGGCCTTCAACGTCCAGCTCCAGCGGGCCGTCGATTCCAGGCGCATCCATGTCGCCAGGAGCGTCTTCGGGATCAATCTCGATCTCCATGGGCTCGCCCTCCTCCGCGGGGAAGTCGGGCATCTCCGGCGTCTCCACGCCGGGATCCACTTCACCCTCCGGATCTGGCGCGGGCTGCACATCCATTGGCGCATCATCTGGCGGCGGGGCGTCTGGAGTTTCCGGCGGTGCCATGGGCGCATCATCTACTGGCGGAGCGGCAGGCGGCGCATCGCCGGGTTGCGCTCCTGGGGGCGGCCCCATCATGGGCTCGTCCGCGGCCATGGGCGGCGTCGGCTCTATTTCATCGGGGAGGGGCGCATCCTCCACGAGCGTGTCGGGCACTTCGCCGGGATGCTCCACATCAAGGCGCGCTAGCGCGGTCTGCGCCCGGTTGGCCTGATTGGAACCGGGGAAGATGGCGAGTTGCTCCTCATACGCCGCGATGGCCTCTTCAATGGCGTCCTGTTGTTCATGAACCCGGCCCATGGCGTAATGAGCGCGTTTACCGGGCAACGTCTCGGGCCACATCTCGGCAACTTCTTCGTACAGCCGCAGGGCTTCCTCGTAATCCTCTTGTTCCTCGGCGATATTACCCAACGCCTCTACGGCAAAAGGCGCGAACTCGCTGTCAGGATACTCTTCTCTGAGTTGTTGAAACAGCTCGCCAGCCTGGTCGTGTTCACCGGCGTCAAAGGCTGACTCCGCCGCCACGTACAGGATCTCTTCGCGCAGTCCCCGCGCCTCGTTGGCCAGTTGCTGGAGTTCGGTCGCCCGGACTCCGGGATCCTCGGTTTGCATCGCGCGAGCGTATTCGCTCACTACCTGCGCTTGTTGGGCGTGCACATTGACCCGGTACAAGACGCCCGCCATCGCGGCAATGACGATGAAAACGCCCGCGGCGATGTAAAGCAACGGGTTTTCCCGGATGTGCTCCAGCCACGCGTTCCATTCCGTGCCGCCGGTTTCCTCTTGTTGTTGAGTGGGGGCGAAGTGCATGTCCCCCCGCTTCTTGCGTTTACGTCCTTTTTCTAAAGCCATTGACCGCTATTATCTCCTCATTGATCTTGTGTAGCGCTGTTGTGTGACGCGCTTGCTCGCGCCTTGCGCGTCCTTGCAAGGCCATGACGTTAAGGCAGGTCCCAGGCCGTAATTTTCCACGAGCCCCCTTCCCGCCGGAAATGCGCCATGACCTCTCCGTCAAAGTCCATAGGGGGATCGGCTTCCGAATTGATAGGCTCCGCTGTTGTAGTGAAGCGCTCGATGGAATGAGCGTGATCGCCTAAGACCAAGATACGCGGACGGCTCCGCCGGATTTGAATGTTGCGGTAGCGGCTAAAAATCTCGTCCAAATAGGCGTACAAATCCGCATAGCTCCGGTCCGCGGCATCCCGGTAGTTGCGCGAAACATGGGTTAACACGCGCGATTTCCGGCGCTCTTGCATCCCCCACTGCACTTCAGCGAGGATCGCCTCAATTTCCGCTTCCGCGCCAACCCGTCCGCCCGGGATGGACGGGCGCCAATCCAGCCGCAGATCTTGGCCCGCACACCCCGTCACGCTAAGGGCCATAACCAGTACGAGCCAATGGAACCGTGTTTTCATCAATCCCTCGGCGTAAGACGGAGAAACACGTGGCGTCCTCGTAACAACCCGCCATCGCGAATGGCGATACGGAGTTCGCGATCACTCCGCTCGAATGCCAATTCAGCGCCTTCTCCCTGCACCCGGTTGGCAAGGCTCCAGCCGGCTGCCGCGCATTCGCGCACAAAAAACTCGACCAGTTCGGTCACTGAGTGCCGCGTGGTGTATACCGCCTCGCCCACTTCCAGGCCAGGCCGCTCAAAGATCTTGCTGCGTTCGCCATCGTAGTTAAGCCCTTGGGGGATGGGCACATCGCGGAAAGGCTGCTGGGCCGCGAGCCTCAACCCCGGGTGCGGCGCTTCGTAATCGTCGAAATCGTTATCGTAGTCAGATTCCACCCCCTCGACTTGCTGGCTTTCTTCCCAGGGCGGATGTTGACATCCCAGCAATGGTAAAAGCAAGCCGATGAACGCAATGAGTGAAAGCCCGGTTAATACACGCATGATAATATCCTCGTCAGCGAATCGTGAAAACGTGCGGCGCTTCCTAACTAGAGCCGGTATTGCCCTGGACGGGCGTCGGGCTCATGAAAACCCTCTCAACTAAAGGCAATGATAGCATAGCAGATAAAGAAGATGCGACCATCTGTGTCTCCGCCGAGCGCCGGACAAGGCAGTGTGCTGGCTGTTTACAGCCCCCGGTCCTTCGGGTCACCCCCTTCAGAAGGGGGAATTGGCGAACTCACTTGCCGGGTGAACACAGGGATTACCCGATGTAGCGTCCGCGCACAGCAAAATTCCCCCCTTCGAAGGGGGGATGTGGTCCCGTGGAACAGCGTCCCTATCCGGTGATTGAAGAGCCCTCGTTCTATCTTGTCAATC
>PUOI01000334.1 GCA_003552765.1 Candidatus Hydrogenedentota bacterium
CAACCCGTTAACCGGCTCCATGTAATTTATTAGCAAATTCGGCGCCAGTTTAGTCCGGAGCGCAAGCATGGAAGCGCCGGCTTCGTAACACATTGACAGACAATGATTTACAACTCTGGTCCTAAAATCGCCTTCAAACGGACAGGTGTACAGGAGGGCTCCAAAACCGGCCCATTGGGCGCCTGTTATTCACTGGTGACTAACCAGTGACCACAAAATCGGAGCGCGAGGTGAGATTAACGCGCGGTATACGGATTCCGGGGCGATTTTTCGACATACGCCGGGGAAAGGCGCTCGTACTCGGCCCGCCCTTACGTTGTGGATACCCCGTAATGCCTGCATCGTGTCAGCTTTCAAGCACAATTCCCCCTTTGAAGGGGGATCAAGGGGGATGTTCTCCCTCGGAACAGCCTTTTCATCCGGCGGTGATGGATAGTGGACAGGATTTACAGGATTAACAAGATGAAGCCAGGAATGCGAAGCCGCGCTGTCCACAAGTTTAGGGCGCTCTACTAAACTCTCGCGTCCGGAAAGAACGCCCCCTCGACGAGGGCGCAGAGGGTATGATAGAGGGCAATGTGGGCTTCCTGGATGGTCTTGACGCTGTCCCCAGGGGCCGTGATGGGGTAATGGGCGCGTTGGGCCATGGCGCCGCCGTCAGGCCCCGTGAGGGCCATGGTTTGGGCTCCGGCGGCGCGGGCGGCGGCCATGGCGAGGAGGCAGTTGCGCGCATTGCCCGAGGTGGAGATGGCGAGGAGCGCGTCGCCGGGCTGTAGGAGGGCGTGCGCTTCCTGGGCGTAGGCCATTTCGGGGAGGACGCTGTCGTTTTCCACCGCGCTCTTGAGGGCGCCGTTGAGGCCCAGCGTGATGGCGGGCAGTCAGGTCTCAAGGTGGCGGGCCAATTGTTCGCCGCCGGGCTCCCGCACCAGACGGGCGGCGAACTCCGGACGCAGGGGCCGCTTGCGTTCAAAGCTTTTGCACAGTTCGCCCACGATGTGCATGGCGTCGGCGTGGCTGCCGCCGTTGCCGCAGGTCAACAGCTTGCCGCCTTTGACGAAGACGCCGCGCAACGCCCGGTAGGCCGCTTCCAGGGCGGGTATACACGCTTCGAGGTCCGGGCGCCGGGCCTTCAGTTCGCCGAGCAGCCGGTGTTCCTCTGAACAGGCGGCGCTCATGAGGCGTCCCCTTCCCCTTGCCGCGCATGCAGCCGCTGCGCCAAGTGCAGGAAGAAATCGCGGTTGTCCTGGCACATATACCGCATGGTCCCGCCCATCCGCGAGAAGCTTTTGTTGTATCTCAGGTAATAGTCGGGGTTGCTCTCGGGCGGTTCGCCCTGGGTCCAATCCCAATGGGATTTGACGAGATCCACCACCACAATGTAGTGATCGTGAATGCGTTCCCCCTGCTGGATGGCCCTATTCTGGGCCATGCTCATGGCTTTCTCGAAGATCATGGGCGACATCACGGCGGACCCCACGGAAAGATAGACGCCGTTGGAGATATTCGCCACGCCATCGGCGAACGTAAGGAAATCGGCCTGCGCGGTGCGTCCGATGGCGGCGCAATGGTTCATGGGATGAAGATAGATGATGTCATGTCCTATCATCGGATGGCCGGTAAACGGAATTCCCTCTCGATACGCCGCGGCTTGCAGCGCGTACTCCTTATAAGGATGAGACGCCGTCATCCAGCCCGGCGGAAGCTGAAACGTCTGTATCGCGCCAAGGAGGTCAAGCGCGGCGGCGGCGCGGTTCGCGTCATGATCCATGGCTTCCGCAACCTCGCGCTTAAGGGAATCTTCCGGGGGTATTTCCAGCCCTTCGCGCTCAATCAAGGCGGCCACGGCCTCGCCATAGCCCATGCCTTTGTACGCGCCAACAATTTGGGCCAGGTTTAAGTAATACCCCGTCTCCTCCCACATACCGAACTGGCCTTGAGCCACGTTTTCTTCCACATGTTCACTACTATGGCCTTGGAAGGCGAATTCCCAGTCGTGGATGATGCCGGCTCCGTTGGCGGCGAGATGCGTGAGCCATCCTTCCCGCAGGAGTTGTTGCAGCACAGGGGTCAGCCCGTTCTTAATGGCGTGCGCTCCAAACGCCAGCATGCGCGCCGCCCCGGCTTCCCGGGCTTGCACAATGCGTTCGACGGTCTCATCCATGAGCGCGGACTGGTACTCTCCCAGCGGCTCGGGCGTACTGTCCGGCATAATGCGGTCCGTTTCGATGAAGACGCGGTCCCGCCGTTCCTTTAATGGTTGGAAGCGGAGCCGATGCCGGTCTGATTGGAGATAGCTCATGAGATCCCCTGGGATGGTTTTCTTCCCTGTGGTTGCGCCCTAGTGAAACGCCCGGCCACATCGGCGGACGTAGGGCGGACGAAACTTCCTTACTATACTATCATGTCTCCCCCTGGGCGCCAAGATAGAGCATGAAGGTCTAGAATTGTGGGCGGGTCAGTCCGATACATCTCGCTCCTGACGTGGCGCGCGCTTCCAGCCCGTGTTCCATGGCCAGGAAGGCCATGCTGCGTTCAGGCGCGTTCATCTCGGCAGTCAACACGTCTAGGCTTGGCGCTCCACTGGCGAAGGCAGATTCTCACTCGATTCAACCGTTGATTCATGCGGCTCTCTTGCATCCCAGATCATGGATTTGCATGCTGCCGGGGCGCTATTCGTGGACGCCTCCTTAAGGAGTTCGAAAAAGACTGGCGAAAGAGTCCTAGTATTGGTTATAATAGATTCCAGAACGTAGCGCCGCTCCGTCGCCAGCCTCTCTGCGGGGGACGGATTAGAAAGACCAAGCATCTTACACAATCATTGTAGCGTGTGTTTGTTCCAAGAGACCAAAGGAGGAAGACGTCAATGCCTGCGCGCGTATTAACGAAAGAAGAAGTGGAGCAGATGGGGCTGAACGCCAAGAAGGCCAGCAAAGGCGGCAAGACAAAGCGCTCCAACCCCCACGTCCAAGAGATTATGGATCAGGTGCGAGGCACAAAAGCGGGCCAGTTCGTGGTCTACGAACCCGCCGATGGCAAGAGCTACCAAAGCCAGGTGCTGCGCGTACGCAAGGCTTTTGATGAATTGGAGAAACCGTGGCCCTTGACCCGGCCCGGTGACAAGGGCGCGTATACCATAATACGGATCCTCTCCAAGAAAGAAAGCTTCCAGAAGTATCCGCAACAACCCTTGGCTCCACAGTCCGGAGCAAAGAACAAGGAAAAGGCGAGCTGAGGCGGCAACGCTTTGGAGCACGCCTTTTCGAGAGGTAATACATCCCCCGCGCTCGCGGTTCCCTGCGGCGCGGGGGATGTTGTTTCGCCGGGCAGCGTCCCCATTCGGCGGTTGCGGGTTCCACGCCTGTACCCGCTTCCTTTCCCCCGCCACGCCTTCCCAGGGCGGGGCTCCATCGCTGATGCGCGGCAAGCCGCTGGCGCCGGCCTTATGTGTTTGGCCGCCTGCCTAGAATTCGTGTAAACTACGGTCTTCAAGAACGTGAGTGGATCACTTATTTGGAGGGATTACCCGTGAACAGTCGTTTGTCTCGATGCATCTTCCCCGCCGCCGCCATAGCCGCACTGGCGCTGCTGGCGGGCTGCACGACCTTGCCCGATGAACCCGAGATCTTCACCGAAGCCGACCGGGCGGCGTGGTCGGGCCGGATCGCGCCGGAGGACATGGTGGTCGCCGTGTCTCCCGTACGGCGCAGCGTGCAGGTTGTCCACAGTTCCGTGGCGATCATGGGCGCGGGGGTCGACGCCGTCGTCAACGACCGCTACCGCCGCGAATTGCGGGAGGCGCTCGGTCCGTACGACACGGCGTCGGTGCTGGAGACCGAAGTCGCACGCGTGCTCGAAGGCGCGTATGCCGATGGACTGGATCGCGTGCAGCCTCCCTTCAGCACGGCGGGCTACGCCAACGCCCGCGAAGCCCGCGAAGCCCGTTTCTCGGCCCTTGCCGGTCAGGGGTATGAGACGGTATTGGACTTGCGGATGACCCGCGGCCTTTACGGCGCCGATGCGCAAATGGTCGTCCGCATTGAAGGGGACCTCGCCGACCTGAGCACAAACCGCACTACCTGGCGGCGGGTGCTCATCTCCGTCGATCGTCCCCTGCTCGCCATCACCGAGTTTCGCGATCCCACGCGCACCTACACGCCGCGCATTGGTTGGCCTCAGTTCACGACAGAGGAAGACGCGCTGGACTGGTGGCTAGCCCAGGACGGCGAACGGTTCAAGCAGGCCTTTGAGGAACGAGTGGAAGGCGCGGCCGCCGCGCTTCTCCATGAGCTGGACCTGGAGCGTTCCGCGCTCGGCGCCTACGTGGCGGGCTACAGCCGCATGCTGCGGAGGGACTATGAGCACGCCGCCGCGCTTTTCGAGGAAGCCCTCGCGCTCGATGCGGATTCGCTCGACGCCGCCAATGGCTTGATCGTCGCGCATATCCGCCTTGGCCAATACCAGCAGGCCGCCGACCGGGCCGAGGACTTGACCGAACGCGCGCCGGACTACGGGCCTGGGTGGTTCAACCTGGCATGGGTCTTGGGCCGGGAGTTGGAGCAGCCCGAACAGGCGCGGGAGGCCTACCAACGCGCCCTGGAGTTGGACATGCCCCAGAGTTCCCGGTTGGAGCGTGCGCTAGGGATGTAGTACTTCGTCAGCCCTTAAACTATGGGTAGCCTCGGTGCGGTGTGTCTCGGCCGTGAGGTGGCACGGGCTTCCAGCCCGTGATTCA
>PUOI01000604.1 GCA_003552765.1 Candidatus Hydrogenedentota bacterium
ACCACCATCGGCGGCATGAAGACCAAACTCGAAGCCGCCAAGATCGCGTGCGCCTCGGGACTGCCCATGGCGATCGCCAATGGCCGGAAGGATTACATCGTCCGCCGGGTGCTCGATGGCGATGAGAAGTGCACGATGTTTGGACACAGCAGCGCCAACCTCCCTCACCGCAAGCGCTGGATCGCCTTTGGCCGGGCGTCACGGGGGGCCATCGAAGTGGACGAGGGGTGCCGCCGCGCCCTGATCAAGGGCGGCAGCAGCCTGCTGCCCGCCGGCATTACCAAGGTTGTCAGCCAGTTCGACATGGGGTCCGCCGTTCGGATTGTCGATCCCCAGGGCCGGGAAATTGGGTGCGGGTTGGTCAACTATTCCAGTGACGAGATTCGGCGCATCCAGGGTTGCAACACGAGGGACATTCAAGCCATTCTAGGGCGCAAGGATTACGACGAGATTATCCACCGCGACAATCTCGTGTTGTTGGGACAATAGCATAACCACAAGCCGTCTTCGGAGCTTCCGTTCCGCGAAAGACGGCCAACCGGCAGGCAGGCAACCATGACAGCGACATCGCCCTTACAAGAAGAAGTACTGCAAATCGGGCGGCAAGCGCGGGAAGCGGGCTATGCCCTTCGCTCGCTCACGTGCGCGCCCAAGGACCACGCCCTCCGGCTTATCGCGCAACGGTTGCGGGATTCCAGCCAATACCTCCAGACGGAAAACGCCAAGGACCTCGATGCGGGGCGCGCCAACGGCCTGAACGCGGCGTTGCTGGACCGGCTTGAACTCACGGACAAACGAATCGAGGCCATGGCGAAGGGCTTGGAAGTCGTGGCGGACTTGCCCGATCCCGTCGGGGATATTGTTGGGCAAACCATCCACCCCAACGGCTTGCGCATCGCACAGGTCAGACAACCGCTCGGCGTGGTGGGCATCATTTACGAGAGCCGGCCCAACGTGACGGCCGACGCCGCCGGGCTGTGTCTGAAATCGGGCAACGCCTGCATCCTCCGCGGCGGTTCCGAAGCCATTCACTCCAACTTGGCCATCGCCCAAATCTTCATCGAGGGCGCCGCCGAGGCCGGCATCCCCCAGCACGCTGTTCAGATCATCGGCAACACGGACAGGGAAGCGGTTGGGGCGATGCTTCAGCTGGACTCGTTGATTGACGTCATCGTGCCCCGAGGCGGCAAGGGGCTCATCACCCGCATCATGCGGGAATCCATGATCCCCGTTGTGGCGCATCTCGATGGCGTATGCCACACCTATGTGGACGCGAGCGCGGACCTCGAAATGGCCCGCACGGTGTGCGTCAACGCGAAGATGCAGCGGCCCGGGGTGTGCAACGCCATGGAGACCATGCTGGTCCACGAGGCTGTGGCGGAACGGTTCCTTCCCGTTGTGGCGCGCGCATTGGCCGCCGCGGGCTGCGAGTTGCGGGGCTGCCCGCGCACTCAGGCGATCATCGATTGCAAGGAGGCCGATGATGAGGACTGGGTCACCGAGTATCTGGACGCCATCCTCGCCATACGCGTGGTGGACTCCTTCGAGCAAGCCGTGGGACATATCAACTTCTACGGGTCCCATCACTCCGACGCCATCATCACGGCAGACTACGCCCTGGCGGAGCGCTTTCTCGACGATGTGGACAGCGCCACGGTGTACGTGAACGCCTCCACCCGGTTCACCGACGGGTTCGAGTTCGGACTCGGCGCGGAAGTCGGTATTAGTACGAACAAGTTGCATTGCAGGGGGCCGATGGGGTTGGAAGACCTCACGTGCCTGAAGTACGTCATCCGGGGCGCGGGCCAGATTCGTGAATAACGCACGGCGAATCGGGATCTTCGGCGGAACCTTTGATCCCATACACAATACGCATCTCGATATTGCCCGGGCCGCGCGTGAACAGGTGGAACTGGACCGTGTGTTGCTCGTGGTGGCGGCGTGGCCGCCTCACAAGCGCAACGGAACCATAGCGCCCGCCGAGGATCGCTACGCCCTGGTCCAAGCAGCCGTGGCCGGGGAAGACGGGCTGGAGGCGAGCCGTCTCGAACTGGATCGCGACGGACCGTCCTACACCGCCGACACGTTGCGGCAAGCCCATGAGCTATTTCCGGAGGCCACGCTTTATCTGATCCTAGGCCTCGATTCGTTGGTGGACCTCCCGCGCTGGCGCGACCACCGCGAGATACTTGAGTGCGCGCGGCTGCTGGTGATTCCACGGCCGGGCGAGACCCGCGTACCGCCGGAGGTGGATGGCCGCTACGAAACGTTGACGTTTCCCATCAGCCGCCTTTCTTCCACCGAGTTGCGCGAACGCATCCGGGCCGGCGAACCGATCGATGACCTCACGCCGCCGCCCGTGGCCCGGCTCATCCGGGAGAAAGGATTGTACAATGCCTCTCCTGAAGATTCACAGAGCGGCTGAGTTCATTGAGCTTCTCCGCGCGCGCCTGCCGGAGAGGACCTTCAAACACTCCCTCTCCGTCGCCCAGACCATGCTCGGCATGGCGGAGCAGGCCGGCATCGATCCTGGCAAGGCCGTGACGGCGGGATTGCTTCATGACTACTGTAAAGACCTTGATCCCACCACCCTCTTGGAACGCGCCGAGGACTACGGCATCCCCATCACCGAGGCGCAACGCGCTCATCCTTCCGCGCTCATCCATGGGCCCCTCGCAGCCGAGGAGGCACGGCGGAAATTGGGCGTGGAGGACCCCGAAATCCACGAAGCCATCTACTGGCACACTACCGGCAAACCGGGCCTAGGCCGGCTGGGACAGGCCCTGTATGTAGCCGATTTCTGCGAACCCACCCGCTCCAAATCCCAAGCCGCCGAAGCTCGCCGCATTCTGGCCGAGGAAGGTTTCGAGCCGGCGCTGCTCTACGTAACGCGGGAAAAGGCCGCCCATGTCCGGGCAAAGGGCGCCGCCGAACCCATCACCGAGGCGTTTCTGGAATGGGTGAACGCGGAGTTTGGCTCATGAGCGATCCTTTTGCTCGAATCGCTCCGTACTACGATGCCATCATGTCCCATGTGGACTATGAGCGCTGGGTCTCAAAGACGGGCTTTCTGGCGGATCTGCTACCCGATGGGTTCCTGCACATCGACATCGCCTGCGGGACGGGCGTGCTCGTGGAGAAGCTCCGTCAGAGCGGCTGGCGCAGCGTCGGGGCTGATCTCTCCTTCGCCATGGTCCGGCAGGGACGCCGAAACGCGCCGGGCTTCCCCGGCGTGGCCGCGGACATGCGCGCGTTGCCCTTTCACAACGCAGCTGGGTTGGTGACCTGCCTTTTCGACAGCCTGAACTTCCTCACCGAAGAGGCCGGCTTGGAGCAGGGACTGCGCGAAATGGCGGGCGCGCTGGCGCCGGGTGGCATCTTGTACGGGGACGTGATCACCGAACGCATGGTGTTGACCCATTTCGCGGGCAAACGCTGGACCGAACAGAACGGGCGTTTCTCCACCACGTGGGAAAGCGATTATTCCAAGAGCGCCCACCTCGCGGAGACCCGCGTAACCGTGAACCGGGGACCGGTGAACTACATCCACGAACGCATATTCCCGCTCGCCACGGTGCAATCCGCCATGGAGCGCGCCGGGTTGACGGTGCTAGGGTTCTGCGATGCCGCGACGTGGAAGAAGCCCAGCAAACGCTCCATTCGCGTCGATTTCGTCGCGGCGCAATCGCCATCGGCCAAGCTCGTCCGCGATTTTGAAACGGTCCGCAAAAAGATTCAAGCGTGGCAGCGGCGGTAGAAGGAGAAGCCAGAGCCATGAATATCCTCGTGATGGGCGCGGGAGCGATTGGAAGCGTGCTCGGCGGCTTTCTGGCGAAGGCGGGGCATGCCGTCACCCTGGTGGGCCGCGCGAACCACATGGACGCAATCCGGCGGAACGGGCTCACGATCTCGGGCATCTTCGGACAACACCGCATTGAGAACCTGCGGCCCTGCGTTTCCGTAAACGACGCCGACGGGACCGCCTATGATTTCGTCTTCATTACGGTGAAGTCGTACGACACGGAGCGCGCCGTGGAAGAGCTTGTCCCCGTGGTGAGCACGAATACCCTGGTGTGCTCCTATCAGAACGGACTTGGCAACGTGGACGCTGTCGCGGCCCGATTCGGTTGGGCGCGCACCGTCGGCGCACGCGCCATCTACGGCGTCCGGCTTCCCGAACCTGGCCACGCCGAGGCCACCGTCATCGCCAAACCCACGGCGATTGGCCGCTACGACGCGGCAACGCCCGAAGCCCCCCTCAAACAAATAGCGAAAGATCTCGACACAGCAGGGCTGCCGACGGTCTACACCGAACGTATCGCCACCATCCTCTGGTCGAAAGTGGCGTACAACTGCGCGCTCAATCCCCTCTCCGCGCTTCTCGACGTCCCCTACGGCCGTTTGCTGGAGACCGCCGAAACACGGGAACTCATGACCGAGATCGTTCACGAGCTGTACGCCGTGGGTACGGCCATGGGCGTGGAACTTGAGCCCGATAATGCAGAGGCCTACCGCCGCCAGTTGTTCGAGGAACTTATCCCGCCCACCGCCAACCACTACGCCAGCATGCGCGAAGACTTCCGCCTCAAACGCCGCACTGAGATTGGCGCGTTGAATGGGGCCATCGCCGCCTTCGGCCGCGAACAAGACATCCCCACCCCCACCAACACCCACCTCACCCGGCTCGTGCGCGCCTACGAGCAGTTACACAGCACGGGAGCCTAACCC
>PUOI01000145.1 GCA_003552765.1 Candidatus Hydrogenedentota bacterium
AAACTCTCGTTCTTCAGGACTCATACCAAATACTACAACCCATTGATGAAAACGTTACTCAAACCACAACATATCGGCACCGATACCGGCTGGACAGTTACCAATGCGTTTACCTTTGAAAACGGCTCAAACGGGCATCACATCACAGAAAGGGAGTTTCCACCATGACAAGCACTGCACGACTGACTGCACTTGCGTTGGCCGCCGCCCTGTTCGCGCTCACGGGCGCTGCCTGGGCGCAAGCCGGGGAAAACGGCGCGCCGGTACTGGTGCTGAATCCGTATGCGGATGTTGACTGGGAAACGTTCGAGCATCACAAAGCGGCGCTACACACGCACACGCTACAAAGCGACGGGCATCACCCACTCCAGGAGGTGGTCCAGGCGTATCACGACGCCGGCTTCACCATCCTCGCCATTACCGATCACGACACGCATGAGCCCAATGTGCATGTCCGCGGGGGGAGTGTGCGGGAGGAGGAAGCCACACCCTATCCCGATCCCGAGCCTGACGATTACCCCGCCAACACGACGTGGCCGTGGCCGGACTTTGGCGCGCCCGCGCCGGCGGAATGGGGCATGGTGGGCATCGAGGGCAACGAGCTGTCGGACAGGCATCACATGAATAGCCTGTACAACGACTACGGGGTGTTGAGCCGGGACAAGGATGAGGACGAGCAGTTACACGAGGTGCGGGATCGCGGCGGCCTTGCGTTTCTTGATCATCCGGGGATCGACGCGGACTGGTGGACCCGGCAGCCCGTGGAATGGTACGTCGAACGTTTTGAGACGCACGGCCCCGAGTATCTCGTCGGCATCGAAGTCACCAATTGCTCGGTCGAAACCGAGAAGTACGACGAAGGCCTCTGGGACCAACTCCTCGCGCGGTTCATGCCGGAACGGCCCATCTGGGGATTCGGCACGGATGACATGCACCAGTTGTCCAGCGTGCGGGAGTCGCACTCGGTCTTCGTGGTTGACGAACTCAACGACGCATCGGTGCGTGCGGCCATGGAAGACGGACAGTTCTATTTCCGTAAGTCGAGCCGGCGTAACGATTTCCGTGAACGGGCGCCGGCGGAGGAGTTGTTCCCGCTCATCCACGCCATTGATGTGGACGAGGACGCGGGCGTCATCACCGTGGACGCATCGAACTACGACGTCATCCAATGGATCACCGCGCCGGAATCGCTGGAGCCCGTCGCGGACTACGAAACCAGCAACGAACCCTGGCCACTGGGCCAAGTGGTCCATGAAGGCGCTACGCTGAACTATCAAGAAATGCCGGAACTCGATCGCTACGTGCGCATCGAGCTGCACCGCGAGGACGGCGAAGACATCTACCGCACGTTCACCAATCCATTCGGATTCGCGCCGGCAGAGTAGGGGGGACCTATCTTTCCGCGTAACCTTCCGCGCCGCACATCGCTGGCGTTCGCCGTCAACGCATTGGCGGCAGCTGTTCTCATCGCGGGAACAACCCACGCGGAAAGCAATATCTATTACGCCGCGCCGGACGGGGACGACGCCTCGTCCGGCGCGAAAAAGTTGCCCCCTTGGGGTCATCCCCTGCAGTGGGCCATCAATGCGCCCTAAAGCGCCGGCTAAGCGTTTGGTGTTTGACGGGGACCGCGGCGCTCGCCCAAAAAGATACTCCCCCATTAACACTGTCCCCATCGTTCCGCCCCCGCGGGCGCTGTCCCGCGACGGCGGCCACTAATCGACCCCGGCAGGGGGCGCGGCAGCATAGGTTCTGGGACCCCTGCCGGGGTCCATTCTTGGGGGGCCTTTTATCCAGGGGTGTCGCCCTCCTCGCTTGCGCGAGCGGGCTCAACCCCTGGCTATCATCTATGCCCCCTTCGGGGTCGATTCATTACCTCCCGCGCGCCCATGGCCTGAAAGGCCCAAACACAATAGCCCAAGGCAACGCATTGGGAAAATGTGAGCGCCCGCGCCCGTAGAACATAATTCCCCGCCTGTGTGACGCCCTTTCAGGGCTTGCGCTTGGGGGAACCTCCACTCCACACCCAGGGCGATTGCCCTGGGCTATTGTGTTGCCGGCCCGTTGGGCCTCTTGTCCCGGAAATCCATCCCGGCAGGGATGACAGAGGGTAGCCAGGGGTTGCAGCGTGCGCCAGCACGCAATACCCCTGGAAACGAGAACCACACAAATCGACCCCGGCAGGGGTCGCAGCAGCAGAGCTTCTGGGACCCCTGCCGGGGTCCATTCTTGGGGGGCCTTTGATCCAGGGGTGTCGCCCTCCTCGCTTGCGCGAGCGGGCTCAACCCCTGGCTATCATCTATGACCCCTTCGGGGTCGATTCATCACCTCCCGCGCGCCCATGGCCTGAAAGGCCCAAACACAATAGGAAAATGTGAGCGCCCGCGCCCGTAGAACATAATTCCCCGCCTGTGTGACGCCCTTTCAGGGCTTGCGCTTGGGGGAACCTCCACACCCAGGGCGATTGCCCTGGGCTATTGTGTTGCCGGCCCGTTGGGCCTCTTGTCCGGCAAATCCATCGCGGCAGGGATGGCAGATGATAGCCAGGGGTTGCAGCGTGCGTTAGCATGCAACACCCCTGGAATCAAGGACCACCCGAATCGACCCTGGCACGGGTCGCAGGAGGTGTGTGCTCAACGGTTGTTCGGCCCTTAGTAATACAAAGCTTTATCAACTCAAACCTTACGATCCAGGTATAAGTGCTCACACACTTGACGTAATAAACCTACTAATTCTTTAGCCAGCCCTCGAAATACTTGAGGCTCATATTGTTCCTCAAATGCTTTAGGGGGATGAATTGCTTTATTACCCTTGTGTTTTATCTGTTTCATGGCTCTGGTAATATCGGATGGTACGTAGTGTGACATCTCTTCGATCAAATCCGCAAGACATTTATAGGGTTGCTTTTTTTCGTCATCACGCGGATCAAACCAATCACGCTTTCGCGCCCGTTCTACAAGAACATATTCAAGAACCATCCTACACAAGGCGATAGTAGGTAGATATCTTCCTAAACAGAAACCGTGATACACTTCAGTAAGCTGTATTTTGAGACGGTCCGGAATATTTTCTCGCACCTTTTCTCCAAGGAGAGGAGTGAGTTCCCGGATGTTCCGCAGCCAGTCGTCAGGCTTGAAAAATGAGGCCCCCAACACCTCTGAAACATTTTCCAATACACGATCTGAATGCTCGTCCGGCAAGATTCGTTGCCACTGCTCCGTGCCCTGCTCAGCATCAAGAAATCTGAAAAAGAAGTCAAATACTGGAGTAAGTCCATGTTTCTCTTCAATCCATTCTTCATACATAGACGTGAATAAGGATTGTCCGATGTCTTGATCTGGCTGCGCCCGACGCATTAACTCGAACAGATTCATTATAGAGTCTTTCAATTCCCCATATTGCTCAAGTGTTATCTCAGGAATTGACTGAGACGCTGAGCGAAGAGACAAAAGCCTTATCTTCTTGTCAGTGTCTAGAATCTCGACCCAAAGCGACAACGCATCTTCGTACACGGCCTCTTGTTCTTCTTGTGTGCGATTCTCAACACCTTCTAAACTATCGATTATTATAAGTGTATCGTATCGGCGTTTGAGGTCGTTCACGTGTTCGGTTACATCCTGAGCTTGGGACATTTGCTTCTCTCCTTTCGCCACAAAAGCTGATACTTTCACCATAGCCTCAACCCACCACCTATTGATGGGTTGAGGCATTCAAGTGTAAGCGTTACGGGCGCTACTTACAGCCACGGCGCATCAAATAACCAATGTTCGGTCTCCTCAGTTACTCCATGTAGAGTAGCCAAGGCCCTTGCGAGTGCACCGAAAACGAAATTTAGCATAAAATCAATTATGACCATACGATTTCACCTCCTTTCCATGTCTTTGTTAGGTTCCCGATCGACCTTACCGCTGCCGCTGGTGTCGCGCTTGCTCTATATGACTTAAAGCGGCGTCCGTATTGCCAGCCACGGTGACAGCCTACTCCCAAAATTCTGGCGGCACGTTCACGGCGTCTTGGAGATTCGTGCCCATAAGCTCCGCATTCAAGAGGTTCGCGTCCTGTAGGTTCGTGCCAAAGAGGTACGCGCCGCTGAAGTCGCGCTTGCCATTCTCATACTCTCGCAACAGTTGGGAAGCTCTCATGTCGTGTCTCCTTGTCTGCTAACCGTCAGCCCACACCGGTTATGGGGTTATGGTGCCCGCCAGATGGGGATGCCGTTCGGGTCGACTACGCCTAACCTTGACTCGCCATTAGCACGTATGACACCAACAATGCGCGGCTTTCCGTTCGCGTCGAACAGATCTATCTCTGACCGGCCGTCAACGACGCGCAAACCAATGCGGATACCCTCTGCGTCGGCCAGGGTGAAGCTTGACTCGCCGTCAATTGTAGTCATGTTAATACGCGACCAGCGGTCCGCGCCACCTAAACTTAATGTCGGCTGGCCGTCATCCATACCCATACGAATACGCGGCCAACCCTCCGGGTGGTTCAGGCTTAATGTCGGCTGGCCGTCATCCCAGCCCAATCCTCCGCGAAAATCGCCGTTCGCGTCCATCAGGACTAACCCGGCCTCGCCACCGTCATCCATACCCAACGCTGCGCGCGGCTTGCCGGTCGAATCGCGCAGCTCTAACTCTGGCTTGCCGTCTTTTATACCCAGCCCAATGCGCAGATTACCGTCCGCGTCGACCAGACCTAACCATGGCTCGTCACTGTCGCCCAT
>PUOI01000511.1 GCA_003552765.1 Candidatus Hydrogenedentota bacterium
AAGCTTAACCACGCTGCGCCGCACAAGCTCCTTTACCTCCTCTGCCTCCAACGGGGCGCCGGGATGAACGGGGGACGGCTCATGGTGGTCCAAGGGCACTTCGCTCCGGCGTTTGCGCCGGTTCAACTCGTTCAGGCACACGCTGCACGTCACCCGGTACATCCAGGTAGCAAAGCTGCAATCCCCCCGGAATCCGCGGATCAAGCGGAACGCCTTGAGGTAGGCGTCCTGCGCCATGTCTTCGGCCAGGTTCCCGTCGCGCATGAACCGGAGGGCCAAATGATACACAGACCGCTGCGTTCGCCGCACCAATTCCGAGAAGGCCTCCGTGTCGCCAGCCTGGGCGCGGCGCACAAGTTCCAGGTCGGCGAGTTCGGCCATCCCCAGCTCCCGTGTTAGACAGTTCGCAACTCCGGCCACGGCAATCACGGGGTGTTCCCCCGAATCCAAATGTTGCCGTTGAGCGTGTCCAGGTTCAATTGCGTTTCCCCACCGCCGATGACGCCCCGCATGTAACGGCGCTGCGTCACCGCCTCCGGACTCAACGGCAAATCAGACTGCACGCTTCCCCGGCCGGTTTCCGCGTACACCTCGGCGGAAGGCTCACTCAAGATCACGGTAATCCCCCCGTTCCGGGAGGTCAAGTCACACGCTTCCACGCCCGCGTCAAGCACGCGCGCCACCACGGCCCCGTTGGTGCTATCTGCCCTCAGCCTGCCGCCTCTCATGTGAGCGTACACATTTCCATTCACGGTTTCCAGATCGGCGCCCTGCGGAGCTTCCAGCACGCGGATGCGGCCATTGGTGGTCCGGGCGGTCACTTCTCCTTCTGGGGCGAACACCTCGATATCGGCATTCCGGCCCTGCACAGTGACCTGACCGCTTCCCCGGCCCACCCAGACGTTGCCGTTGCCGTTATTGATGTGCAAATCCGTTCCGAAGGGCACATGGATCGTATAATCAACGAACACTTCCAGCTCGCCGGGCCGCTCGCCCGGTTCGCTAATGAGGGTCAGCGCGCCGTTCGCGGTCTCCGGGACAAGGACCGATTCCATATACTCGCGCGCCATGGGTTCGTCTTCGGGCGAATACGTATACATGGTGATATGCGCTTCGACCTCAACGGCATCCCCGTCATGGGAGCGTACGCGAAGCGCGCCATCGTTGTTTTCAAGCTGGAGCCGTTTGACGTTGTCAAAGGCATAATGCCGCTGCTCCTGAACGGCGGGGGCCCCGACGACCGACATGCGAAGCTGGGGCGCGATGAACACAATCGAACACGCCAGCACCATCACGGTCACGGTGGCCGCGGTTAGTACGCTCTTAAGCAGAGGATTCATGATCGAATGTTGGACCCATAATTCGCCAAGCGGGTTTCAGGCGGTCTTCCTGTTGCCGGACAATCCCCGGCTGATCGGCCATGCCGCTATCCACTGCCCCGTTGGAGTGAAACGAGCGCGCCGCCAAAGTGGTCACACGGATTGGAACGCGCTAAGGCCGGCGTCTAGAATAGGCTTCTGGTATGCGCTCCCTCGCGGTTGCGCGCATGCATCCCCACAGTAGCAGTTGTTGAACGCAAAAGAAAGTGAAGTAGGCCGATATTATGTCAGAGTTCGCCGGATTTATTGTCGCCCTTTTTCTGTTGGTTACCGTGCTCGCGCTGTTTGGCGCAATTGTACGGGGAATTCTGCATCTCTGGTGTGACTACCGCATCAAGCGCCGTTTCCTTCAGTGGCTCGCCAAGCACCCGGAGAAAGTAAACGGAGCGGCGGATATCCCGAAGAGCCTGGCGGAATTCTCCGCCCAGCCTCCTCACCTCCACGGGCAAGACTTCGCCGTGACGGGCTTGTTGCTCGCCGTATTCGG
Source organism: Candidatus Hydrogenedentota bacterium (assembly GCA_003552765.1). GTDB lineage: Bacteria > Hydrogenedentota > Hydrogenedentia > Hydrogenedentales > SLHB01 > SKRY01. The sequence continues at coordinate 1,867 of PUOI01000511.1, forward strand.
GCTGGCGGCCGCCGCGGCAGGCCACGGCTTGCGCGTGGGCAACATCGCCGTGGGACTCTACTTTGGGGGTCTCGTTTGTTTTGTCGCGGGCCTCACTCTTGCTATTTTAGTTGGTATAGCTCGTTTTGTGCGAGCATTGTCCCGTTAAAAGCGGGCCTGCCCTCGTTCCAGCGCTCCCCTGCCTGATGAACCGGTCTTTCCGAACAAGAACTTTCACCCCAATATAATGTGGTATTTTGGCATCCACTTACGTTATGATGTGTAGCATGACGGGTGGGGACGTTTGAGACCAGTCTTCGCACGCTCCCTGGAACCATGTTTCCCTCCGGCCCGGCCAACGGGGACGTGGCGTCACTGCGGGACGTATGAAACGGGCGGCACTATAGGGGTGGAAAGCCAATGAGCCGGTATGAGATTCGCGAAACCTTGGAGAACCCGTATGCATTACCCATCATTCCCGGGGTAATCGTACGTCTGCTGCAAGAAGAGGGAAGGACCGCCTGCCTGAGCGAGTGGGTGAGCCTTGACCCCGTCCTATCCATACTCGCCCTGGGGCGGGGGGCCACGTTATACGGCGCAAATCATTTGTCCCAACCCTCGATCAAGTCCGCCGTGGAGAGCTTGGGATCCGCCGGGCTGCGCGCGCTCCTTGTGCCCGCCTTGCCTGCTTTGTGGCGGCCGCCTTCCGGCATTCCGAATCATTGCCACCTTGGCCTGTGGCGTCACGCCCTGGCCTCCGCGCACATCGCCGCCCGGCTTGCCCGGCGCACCCCGGACATTTCGCCGGACACCGCCTATGCCGCCGGGTTGCTGCACGATGTGGGCAAATGGCTCTATCTAAAGGCGGCTCCCGATGCATTGAGCGAACACTGGCCCACCGTGAACGCTGGCGGCGCCGCGGGCCTTGAATCCGAGCACCGGGTCTTTGGCGTGGACCATGCCCTGGGGGGGAAGTGGCTGGCGGAAAGCGCCGGGACGCCCGAGTTACTCAGCCGCGTCATCTGGCTGCATCACATGCCCGCGGGTTCGCTTGACGGGGATTCCGATTCGGCGGGACTGTTCCGTATCGTCTCGGCGGCCAATTCCCTTGCGCGGCTGGCGATGGAGCCCGGCGAACGGCTCCTCTCGAAAGCCCTAGCCCAACGGATTGACATGGAGCCCGCCGCCGTGGAGGAACTGGCCGCGTGGGCGCGCGAAGAAGTTCAGCGCAAGACGGAAATGGTTCACCCCGGCGGAGAACCCCTCGCCGTGGAGTGGGAGGAGGTTCAGGGGCATCTCAACGGCATCGTGGAGGAGATCGAACAGAGTATTCGAAGCGCCTCCTGGCGGGAACGTCAGTTCGGGAATCAGGAACGGCTCTTGGCGTTCGCAAGCGAGACCGCCGGTCTCGGTGATCTCAACGAACTCGCCGGGACGATTGGCCGCGCCGCCCAAGCCGTCTTGCCTGGGACGCCGGGTTTGTGTCTGTTGCCTGCTCCTAGCGAGGAAGCGATAACCGTGGCGGCATGGCGCAACGGCTCCGAATCCGTTGGGGTGCACCGCGTCACATTGACGAAATCCGATGATGAAGAGGACAACGGCGGCGTGGCGGCGCCCCAATTCCGCGCCTTCGCAGGCTTGGACCGGCCGGCATCGCTGGATCGCCTGCCTGGCGAGGAGAGTTTGAAGTCCATGCGGGATCTGGTGGCGTTTCCGTTGAGCGACGGTGATTGCGTGTACGGACGCGTCGTGTTCGACCTCGCGGGTTCGCCGGATCGCATGGGCGGCGAAGAGATGGCGTATATTGAAGGGTTGGCGCGTTTCGCGGGCCAAGCCGCGGCGCGGTGTCATGTCCGGTTCAGCCGCGAGCGGGAGACCGAAGCGCTGGCTCAAGCGGGCTACCGGCAGATTCAACACGCCGAGCCAGACCGGAAACTTGAGCCTCAAACCGGGATTGCGGACATGGTCGAGCGCCTCGCCCGCACGGCCCGGCAGCCCGTTGAATCCCTGGCCCGCAACCTGGAGTTTCTGCGCGAGGAAAAAGGCTACAACGGCTCCCTGCTGGCCTTGGGGGAGCAGGTGGAGCGCATTCAAGACATGCTGGGAGACATGCAGGCGTGGGCGTCACCCCAGGCAACGCGGTTCACGGAGCAATCCGTGGCCAGGGTTGTCGAGCACGTCCTCGACTCCACGAAGGAATCGCTGGAGCAGGTGAATTACCGCGTCGAAGTTGAGAGCGATGCCGGGGATCTTGTTGTTCGCGGGCCAGGCGGCGGCCGCTTGCTCCGGGCGCTCCGCGGTGTCCTGGAGTTTTTCGGACGCTATCCCGCCGCGGATGGGGCTCGCCTCCGGCTTCACGTGCGCCCGGACAGCCCGCATGGCATGGCCTGTCTTCAGGTTACCGCAGAGGGTGGAGCGGCGCCCGCGGAAGAACTCGCCGCGGCCTTTCACCATTGCCACGCGCCTCCGGAAGCGCCATGGGCGTTGTGCCTTGCGGCCATCCAGAGGCAACTGGAAACCTTCGGCGGCGGAGTCGAATTCGGGCGCCGCGACGATGGGGCCTTCTTTGTGGCTTTCCGGCTGCTCAAGGCCGCATCCGCGCCCCCTCGTAATCCTCTTCCGTCCACCCCGGCCGCGGATGACGCCGCTTTGGATTTGGACGAGCCCAAAGCCTGCCAGGCTAATCTCGGTCCCATTGAGCCGGAGACCGCGCTCGAGCCGCCAGCCCTACAAGAGGCGCCGGAATTCGAAGCCAGCGCTGACCCCGGGTACGGCGCGCAAGACATCAACGCCCCGGCCTCTGACGAGGACGCATTTCAGGCCGCGCAGTTCCCCCGCATCAAGCCTGGCGCGCGGACCTGGGGCGCTGTTCAGCGGCG
>PUOI01000460.1 GCA_003552765.1 Candidatus Hydrogenedentota bacterium
AAGCTTCTGGCGGTCCACCATGCACGGGGGACCCTCCAGCGCCCAGGCGATCGGCGATACGGCTGCCTGCCGCTTCCTCGTGGTCGGTTCCACGCTAAGCTCGCCAGTCACGGCAGACGGAGAGAATATACTTAGCTTGCCATTTTGGGGGAACAGCTGTCAACTCGGCGCGTTAACCTCCCATCGCCGGACAGCTCGGTGTGTGCGTTGCGTTTACACCCCCCGGCCCTTTCGGGCCTGCCCCCTGCCAAGGGGGAATAGGAGCGCCGGCGTCTGGCCGGCATGTATATCGTCGCTTGGAGTGCGGCCCCTTTTTGCCGGCGAGACGCCGGCGCTTCGAATCATTCCCCCTTCGAAGGGATCAAGGGGGATGTTTTGAAAATGTAGAAGCGGCATCCTGCCGCTTTGTCAAGCGCCGCGAACGCGGCAAGATGCCGCGTCTAGGTTTGCAGGAAGAGCAAGGGGGATGTAAACACCCGGCGGCGCAATGAATGCATGGGCTGTGAAAAGAAAGTGGGCCCGGTAGGATTCGAACCTACGGCCTACTGATTATGAGTCAGCAGCTCTAACCGCTGAGCTACGGGCCCTTGAAGAAGGACGGGCTTGCCCCCAGGCAAACAACACCCTAAGTATACGCGATGAGCCCCACCCGCGTCCAACACGGCGACAGCGCCTGCGCTCAGTCCTCCCCGGCGTAAGGCTTCGGGCAATGCCCGCCCTCCAGCGGTACCTTCCCACAGAAGCTTGCCATTCTTGGCCGCATTCGTCTCAAACATCCGCGTGAACAGTTGCTGGCGCGTTCAAAGTTTTGCATAGCTGTCACTACCCTCGTGTCCTCTGCTAAAAGGGGCTCAAGCAGTCTGTTTGCGGGCAAGGGGTTGACTTTAGCAAAAGACTGTGTTAACCTAACAGACAACAAGATGTAGCAAACTGCGCAATATAAACCAGCGCATTTGTATGCTTTTGTGATGCATGCAGCGCAACCCGGATTAAGAAGGGAGCGCTTGGGCGCGAAATGACCCAGCTGGCAGAGTGCGCGAAAGGAATCGGGGCGCGTGACGGGCGTATTCCAAGGACTCGATTAGGAAGGGGCCTTGGTGGAGTATTGGTTAGGCTAGCATCTGGGAGAAGGGCAGTGTGCGCCCGCTTCCCGTGGTGCATACCCAATAATGACAGCTACCGGAAAGGAGGAGTGATGATGCAACGAATGATGGTGTGTGCGGTGGTGGCGGCGTTTGGATTGGTTGGGGCGAACGCGGCCGCGCAAGATCTGTTTGTTATCACCGAGCCGGGCGACCCGGTCCAAGGGGTGCCCGATGACGGCGATTGGCCGGACAATGAACATCCCGGCTTGGCGTTCGACCAGGACGCGGGCACGAAGTACCTCCACTTCGCAGGGGAGGAAACGGGCGTTCGCGTTACGCCGTCCCAGAATGAGTTTGTGGTGAAGGCGTTGAACTTCAGGGCCGCTAACGACGTGCCGGCAAGAGATCCCGTCTTCTTCCAGCTTTCGGGCTCGAACGAGAGTATTGACGGCCCCTACGAACTCATCGCCGAGGGCGAGATCGCGGACTTCAACCAAGACGATTCGTGGGATCGTGACACTTGGATTTCGGAGCCCATCGAAATCGACAACAACCGGGTATACGAACACTACGAGATATTCTTCACGGCTATTCGCGATCCGGAAGAGGTTGGGCTCATGCAGATCAACGAAATTGAGCTGCTTTCGGACGGAAGCCGGGGAATTGTCGATGTCCCGCCATCCACGAGCGTCATAATCGCGCCAGGCGGCTCCGCGACCCTGGGGCCCGTATTGCTCCACGAGGACTATGAAGCCGATGCGACGTATGAGTGGTTCTTCGAGGGCGAGCTGCTCGAGGGCGAAACAGACAATGGCTTGTTCATTGAGGACGCGACGGCGGAGCAATCGGGGACCTACACGGTGGTGGTGCGGCACCCCGATCACGAGGACCCCATAGCGGAGTTCGATATCGTAGTCCGGGTTTTTGAAGCCCAGGCCCCAGCGGCTGGCTTGTTGGGGCTGGGCGCGCTGGCCGGCGCATTGGCCCTGCTCGGCGGCATGCGGCGCATGCGTAAGTAACAAAGCATTCCCCCGGTACTGCCGGGAACCCCGAAATCGAAGAGCCGGTTTCCCTGAGATGGGAAATCGGCTTTTTTGTTTTTTGCAGATGCCCAATTCATTACAATTCGCTATACGCATTAAATATATCTTTAGGGTTAAAATATAGCCACTTGACATATGACGATTTCCATGTTAAATTATCTCTATATTTCTGAATAGGGCCTGAGCATTAGGGAGGAGACGCCCCGCGACCGGCGGGTTCGCGGCCCGAATTCGGACAATGAAGGAGGCCATGATGATAAGGCCAACTACAACACAAAGACGGAACGACAACACGTGGAAAACGAAGGAGGTCAACATGCGAAGGGGCAATGGGTTTATCGGGAGCTTTGGCGCAGCCATAGTCACTGCGGGACTCGCCATCGGGCTGTGTCTGGCGTGGAGCGCTGACGCGCAACCGCAACGGGGCGAATGGCTGGAAGTTACTACCGAGTGGGACGGAGACACCTGGCACGTGGACTCCCCGCACGGGTACGAGATTATCGGCTTCGATTCCTCCTGGGACTGGCCCAATTTTCCTCACTGGCAAAAGGAGGCGGCCTTCGATGGGGATTTCGGCAACTTCGCTCATCCGGAGAGCGGGGATATTCCAGTCTGGGTCGGGCTTGATCTGGGCGAAGGGGTTCGCAAAGAGATCACTGGGGTACGGTATGCGCCCCGAGATGGCTTCGAAGAGCGTGGGCTCGGCGCTACCATTAAAGGAGCCAACGAGCCCGATCTAAGCGACGCAGTGGTGCTGTACACCAATGAAGAACAACGTCCTTCGGGGGAATGGACAACCTTTGAGATAGACCATCCCGAAGGATTCCGATTCGTGTTTTACGAGGGTGATCCCGCAGCTGGCACCACGGAGGTCGCCGCGCTCGAGTTTTACGGGCTCACCCCCGTCGTCGAGGTCGCGCCGCGCCGGCATGTGGTGGTGGCGCCGGGAGGCCAGACCGAACTGGGGCCTGTGCTGATCCACGAAGACTATGAAGCCGACGCCACGTTTGAGTGGTTCTTCGAGGGCGAGCTGCTCGAAGGGGAAACGGGCGCAGGCTTGATGATCGACGACGCGACAGTGGAGCAGGACGGGACCTACACCGTGGTGGTGCGGCATCCCGATTTCGAGGACCCCGTAGCGGAGTTTGATATCGTGGTCCGGGTTTTTGAAGCCCAGGCCCCAGTGGCCGGCGTCTTGGGGCTCGGCGTGCTGGCTGGCGCATTGGCCCTGCTCGGCGGCATGCGGCGCACGCGCAAGTAACAAAGCATTCCCCGGTACTGCCGGGACCCCGAAATCGAAGAACCGGTTTCCCTGAGAGAGGAAACCGGCTCTTTTTTGTTGATTCGCGGATGCGCAGTCCGTTTTTATTCAGTATACGTATAAAATAAAGTATTCAATGTAACACATTTCAGCTTGACATATAAGGATTTCCATGCTAACTTATTTCTATGTTTCTGGATAGAGCCTGAGCATTGTGGAGGAGACGCCCCGCGACCGGCGGGTTCGCGGCCCGAATTCGGATAACGAAGGAGGCCATGATGATAAGGCCAGCTACAAGACAAAGATGGAACGACAACACGTGGAAAACGAAGGAGGTCAACATGCGAAGGGGCAATGGGTTTATTGGGAGCTTTGGCGCAGCCATGGCCGCCGCGGGACTCGCCATCGGGCTGTGTCTGGCGTGGAGCGCTGACGCGCAACCGCAACGGGGCGAATGGCTGGAAGTGACGGCGAACTACGTGGATGGAGAATGGGAGGTGGATTCGCCGGAAGGCTACACCATCATCGGGTTCGACGGTTTCTGGGCCGCCAACGATGACTGGTCGCGCGAAGCAGCCTTCGACGGCGATTTCGGCAATTTCGCTCATACGCCGGATGGAAGCTTGTTGTGGGTCGGGCTTGATCTGGGAGAAGGCCGCCAGAAGGAGATCACGGGCATCCGTATGTCTCCGCGCGACGGCTTTGCAAATCGGGCGGTTGGGGCGACCATATACGGCGCCAACGAGTTTGACGCCGATGCGTATGACCCCACTCCGGGCTCGGGCTCTGATGACCGCGGCGATGCCGTTGCGCTTGTCACCATCGAGGCCGAACCAACCCCGGGAGAATGGAACACTTTTGATATTGACGAAGCCCGAAGCTTCCGCTACGTGTTCTACGAAGCGTCGGCCGATGTCCACGATAACCACCATACCGACCTGGCCGTGATCGAGTTTTACGGGCTCACCCCCGTCGTCGAGGTCGCGCCGCGCTCATATGTGGTGGTTGCGCCGGGAGGCCAGACCGAACTAGGGCCCGTGCTGCTTCACGAGGACTATGAGGCCGACGCCACGTTTGAGTGGTTCTTCGAGGGCGAGCTGCTCGAAGGGGAAACGGGCCCTGGCTTGCTGATCGACGAAGCGACAGTGGAGCAGGACGGGACCTACACCGTGGTGGTGCGGCACCCCGATTTCGACGACCCCGTAGCAGAGTTTGATATCGTGGTCCGGGTTTTTGAAGCCCAGGCTCCAGCGGCCGGCGTTCTGGGGCTCGGCGCGCTGGCCGGCGCATTGGCCCTCCTCGGCGGCATGCGGCGCATGCGCAGGTA
>PUOI01000433.1 GCA_003552765.1 Candidatus Hydrogenedentota bacterium
AGAGCCGTATGCGGGAGAACCGCACGTACGGTTCGGAGGGAGGGGGAGCCGGAAAACCGGCCCCCCTACCCCTATCGGGGGGATCAAGGGGGATGTCATTCTCTGGAGCAGCCGCTTATCCGGCGATTGGGGCTCGCAGGCTGTCTTGGTCTTGGCTTATAATTGGAACCAATTCGTCCCCAATTGGATTTACTCTTGAATCGTTACGCAGCGGGAAATCCGACAACCAACAACAGGGAGGAAAAGTTTTTCATGAACCACGACACTCGATTACGCCACACCTTGGCCAAGACGGCGTTCGCCGTGGCCCTTGCCGTTTTCTTGGCGCCAATACTCGGCGCCGAAACCCCGGAACGGCACACCCATGTGACCATCGAAGGAGAGCAATTTCACATCAACGGGACACCCACGTACGAAGGGCGCATGTGGGTCGGTCCGGGCGGCGAGGAGTATCCCATCGAAGGGTTGCTCATGAACGCCCGGCTGGTCCAGGGGGTGTTCGATGACCTCAACCCGGACACCCAGTACCGGTGGGTATACCCCGACACGGGCGAATGGGACCCGGACCGGAACACGCAGGGGTACGTGGACGCCATGGCGTCGTGGCGCGAGCATGGTCTGCTGGGCTTCACCATCAACATGCAGGGCGGCTCGCCCGAGGGCTATTCGGCCGCTCAGCCCTGGATCAACTCGGCCTTCCGGCAGGACGGCTCCCTGCGGCCAGCGTTCATGGAGCGGCTCGAACGCATTCTTGATCGCGCCGACGAACTCGGCATGGTGGTCATCCTGGGCTATTTCTACTTCGGTCAGGATGACAATCTCGAAGACGAGGACGCAGTCATCCGCGCGGTGGACAACGCCACGGAGTGGGTGCTGGACAAGGGCTACCGCAACGTCATCGTGGAAATCAACAACGAGTGCAACATCCGTTACGACCACGAAATCCTTCAGCCGGAACGCGTGCACGAACTCATTGAGCGTGTGCGCGAGACGGAGCGCGATGGCCGTTCGCTTTACGCGAGCACGTCCTACAGCGGCGGCGCTGTGCCAGACTCCAACGTCATCGGCGCTTCGGACTTCGTACTGCTTCACGGCAATGGCGTCAGCCACCCCGACCGCATCGTGGAGATGAGCGGGGAGGTTCGCGCGGATGACGCCTACTCTCCCATGCCCATCGTCAACAACGAGGACGACCGCCCGTGGCGGCAAGATCAGTTCCGGTTCGAGGACGAATGGAACAACTTCACCGCCTCGGTGAGCGAATACACGTCTTGGGGGTACTTCGACTTCCGGCTGGACCATGAACTCGACGAGTTCGACCAGGGTTTTCAGACCGTGCCCGCGAATTGGTTCATCGTTTCGGATCGCAAGCGGGAATTCTTTGATCTCGTGGCGGAAATCACGGGTTATCCGGGCACGCCCAAACTAGACTTGGAAGCGCCGTCCCCCATCGAGACCATGGCCGGCCAGCCCATGGAGGTCACGGCCGTCCTCACGGCGGAGGAACACCATCCCGCCATTGAGCGGATCGCCGTCTTGGTGAATAACGAAATCGTGGCCGAAGGGGATTCCGCGCCATTTCATGTAGAACTCGATGACCTCGAGGAAGGCGCGATGATCCGGGGGCGGGCCTGGTTGGACGACGCCGACGGGACCATCATCGAGTCGCCGCATGTCGAGCCCCTCACCGAAACCCATGCGCAGGAGACGGTGGGCATACGGACGGAGGACTATCTCGAAGCCCTTGGGATTTCTGCGGAACCCTACGCTCAGACCAACGGGCTGGTCTCCATCAAGGCGGCCCACTTTCACACCATCACCTCTGGCGATGACCACGAGTGGATTGTGCGGAGTCATCCGGACACGGATGATTATGTGGTGGAGGCCATTCCGCGGGAGCAGGAAATCCTTGGTCCAGGGCCCCAGAGTCCCCGCTTGGATTACCATGTCCACTTCGAGGAGGCGGGCCCCCATTACGTTTGGGTGCGGGGCAACGCGAATAGCGGAGACGAGGACTCGGTTCACCTTGGCCTCAATGGCCAGGCGCCGTCCGCCACCCAGCACCTCTATCCGTTCGAGCCTTTCGGCCAATGGGTATGGACGAATGAAAACCGCGAGGGCGATACCGCTGTCATCGATGTGCCGGAGCCTGGTTTCCACGTCGTCAACGTCTGGATGCGGGAAGACGGTTTTCTTCTCGACCGCATCGTCTTGACGCCGGATTCCGATTTCGCGCCCGAGGGCGAGGGCCCCGGCGTGAGCAGCCGCTACACGGCAGAGTAGGCGGCGCGCCCCGCGAGCCCAAAACCATCCCCCTTCCTCCCATGCAACGCGGGAGGAAGGGGGATGGCATTTCGTGTCTTTTGCGGAACTACACGTCTACTGCGGCTCTTCGAGCCGGACGCTTAGGCGGCGCACCTCGGGGGAATCCGCGCCTGCCGCGCCGGTATGTCGCACGACCCCGGCCACCGCATGCCCCGGGGTTTCGTCATCGGGTAGTTCATGCTGGACTTCCACGGTGCGCCACTCGCCATCGCCAGGCGCGGACTCCATGTACTCGTACGTGTCGTCTTCTCCGTGGTACTCCAACATCAGACTCAGGGTATCCGGCTCGAAGGCCCGCGCTTCCATACGCGCCACCAGCGTGGCGCCGCGCGCGGCGTCCGGGAAGTCCGCCGTACGCTGCTTGAGGCGCGCTTCCTCGCCAGGTTCGCCCACCGTGAGAACAGGGCCGTCCTCCGTCTCCGCCACGGAGAACAGCGTCCCGGCATCATCTCCGCCCTCGAACCACCACTCCAACGGCTCCGCATTACTCTCTGGCAGTTCAGCCCAATCCAGCCCGGCCAACGCGGCGAAGTCCACGAGCTGCATCGCCAGGGCATCGCCCTCTCCGTAGTAGACGACGTCGCGCTCCGAGACAAGGACCAAGCGGCCCTGTGTGTTCAACGAACCGTTATTCCGCGGCGGCGCGAACGGATCCGTGGGCTCCGCCATGCAACCCGCGGTCATCGCGGCCGCCAAGGCGCCCCCAACAAGGAGCGCTGCGAAACGAGAGAAGGTGTTTGTCATTACGTGGCGCATCTGGTATGAATTCCTCACTAAGTATCTTCCGGCTTTCTGGACATGCTGCGATGCGTGCGGTTTGTCATTTCACGTGTGGGGAACGTTTTCGGTCCCCGACGGGGAATACAGCGTTGAAGTACAGGAAATGATCCCCTGAGCGGCGCAAGGCCTTTGATACAATGATACCTGTCTTACCGGCTTCGGATCCACGCCACGTCCAAACCCATGCGTAGCGCCGGTTGCCCTCGCGTAACCGGGTGCGTTACCATTGCGGCCACACAACCGGGGAGTAAATCGTATGCAGGTAATCATCATGGCGGCGGGCCAATCCACCCGCACGTATCCGTTGACCGCGACTAGGCCGAAACCCTTGCTCAAGGCCGCGAACAAGCCCATCCTCGAGCATCAGCTCGACACGTTGAGAAATGTCACGGATCGCGTGGTGCTGGTGGTGGGGTACCGCCGCGAGCAGATCGAGCGCGCGTATGGCGCGGAGTACCGGGGCATCTCCCTGACGTATGTCCGGCAAACCGAACAGCGAGGCACGGGACACGCCTTGCTTCAATGCGCGGATGTGGTGGATGGACCCTTCATCGCGATGAACGGGGACGACCTCTATCACGAGCAGGACATCGTGCGGCTGGCGGAACTGGACCAGGGGGCGTTGGCCCGTGAAGTGGTCGATGTTAGCCAGTACGGGGTATACGAGACGGACAAGGCCGGAAACGCCACGGGCTTGACCGAAAAACCGGAGCAATCCACGTCGAATCTGGCCAATATGGGCGTATACCGGTTCTCGCCGGATGTGTTCGATATCCTGCGCGAGACGCCTCCCTCGCCCCGCGGCGAGATTGAGATCACGTCGGCCATCGAGGTGCTCATTCAACGCGGCGGGTTTCGCGTGCTCGAGGCCGAGGGGTACTGGCTGCCCATCGGGTATCCCTGGCACTTGCTCGAAGCCAACGAGTTCCTGCTCAACGACATGCTCCGGCCCAGCATCGAGGGCGAGGTAAGCCCCGCGGCGCACATCATGGGCGCTGTCGCCATTGGCCGGGGAACCACTGTCCGTCCGGGGGCCGTTATCGAGGGACCGTCGATCATCGGAGCCAACTGCGTGATTGGTCCGAACTGCTGGATTCGCCCGGGAACAAGCATCGCGGATAACTGCAAGATCGGCCAGGGGGTGGAGATCAAGAACTCCATCATCATGGACCACAGCGCCGTGCCCCACCTGAGTTACGTGGGGGACAGCATCCTCGGCGAAGGCGTGAACTTGGGCTGCAGCACCATCACGGCTAATCTGCGCCACGATGGCCAACCCGTAAAATGCATGGTCAAGGGCCAGGCCATCGACACGGGCAGACGTAAACTCGGCGCGATCATAGGCGATGGCGTTCACACGGGGATCCACACCTCCATCTATCCCGGCCGGAAACTGTGGCCCCACACGGCCACCGCGCCGGGCGCCGTGGTGCAGCAAGACGTCGAATCCCAGGACCGCGATTGACCGCTGTTTGCGCGCGCTCCGCGCAACCGACTCGCCCGCTGCGCGGGGAAACCGCGTGCCCGCGCCTTCGTCCCTAACCCCAAGGCATGAATCCATGGAACGCGCGTATCTAAAACCCAACGAAGAACGCCGCCTGTTGCGCGGC
>PUOI01000269.1 GCA_003552765.1 Candidatus Hydrogenedentota bacterium
CAACCGGCCCGGCCGCTCCGTCACTAGCATGGACTCGTCCGGCAGAAACGCCACGGCCCAGGGATGCTCAAGATTCCCGATGACTTCCACAAGCCGGACCGTGTGGTACTCCGTACCGATGCTGTCCTCGATTACCGTTTCGCTTTGCGCGCATGCCTGGGTCAACAACACCGCCACCGCGGCCGTCAACACCGGCGCCAACACTCTTTGCATGATGTACCCCCTTGTCTTGAGTTTGGGTTTGAACTGCTTGGAATTTGCCTTCGTTCAACGGCTCACTCCTTACTAAACGCGAAAATGGCTCCCGCTATTTCTTTGCGTGCCGGCGGAGAACCGTTAGGTTCACGCTTTCGCGCCGAATACGCACATGCGTCCCGCCTCTTGCCGCGATTGACGATGATGTTAGCCGTGCTTGTCCCATTTGTGGCAGAATGTTGCCTCACAGACGCGCAAATCCGGCGAATGCCGACGGTATCCCATTCGCCATGGGATTGTGCGCCAACTGGATTAGGGAAACAAGTGGAGGAGTAACCATGCGTCACAGCATCGCACTTGTGCTTTTGGCGGCCCTGGCCGCGCCAGCCGTTTTGGCTGAGGATGAACCGGTCATGCGCCATTCCGAAGTGGTGTTTATGTACACCGCGGACAACGAGGCGTATGAGGCCTACGACGCCACGTTTCTGGCCTGGAGCGGCGCGCCCACCGAAGAAGAGGTGGAGCGCCATCATGAACTGGGCATGCGGTGCGCCGCTTCCATCTGGTTCTTGACCGCGGGCGCCCAGCTTCTTCACGAGGATCCCGTGCTCCACGACGCTGTGGTGAAGGATTTCGACGGAAATCCGGTCGAGGTGCCCTGGCTGTTCGATCATCGCCATGAGGGGCAAGAGACCTGGTTTGGTTGCACCAACAACCCGGATTATCAAGCCCATCTTCGCGAGGAGGTGCGCGGCGTGATGAACGGCGGAGCGGATTCGCTCCACATCGACGATCACCTGGGCACGGCGCAAACCGTCGACCACATGGGCGGCTGCTTTTGCGAGCATTGCATGACAGGCTTTCGCGAGTACTTGGAAAACGAGGTGGATGAAGAGACGCTGGATGACGCGGGCATCGAGTCGCTGGAGGATTTCGACTACCACGAATTCGCCCGCGGTTACGCGGACAATGTGGAGGAATACATCGAGGTCCAGTGGGACATCCCGCTCATGGAGGAATTCATCGAGTTTAACCGCGAGGCGGCGGCCGCCTTGACGGGTGAAATGCGCGAGGTAGGCGCCGAAGCCGCCGGGCATCCCATTCTGCTCAGCGCCAACGCGTGGATCGGTCAAGAACGCCACCGAACGGTGTTGCCGTACCTCACGCACGTGGTTTGCGAGAATCCCCATCACGCCGCGGCGGGCACGGACGATCTCGGCGGGGCCATCGGCTTCTATGAGTTCGGCGAGGATTATGGCATTCCCGTGGCGGCGACGGCGGGCGGCCACGACTGGGCCCATGCCGCCGCCGAGGAGAAGTACACGCTTGTACAGGTGTGGGTCGCGCTGGCCTACGCACACGGACAACGGTTCATGGTTCCGCACCGGCAATGGTGTTTCACGGAAGAGCTAGGCACCCATTGGCACACCTTCCCCAAGGACGTCTACGCCCCGATGTACCGTTTCATACGGGCCAACGCGGAATGGTTCGACGGCTTCTCCGCCGCCGCCGACGACGTTGAAACGCCGGACAATGTCCTAGCGACGCTGCGAACCCAAGACGAAAAGGCCGTGGTCCATTTGCTTAACCTTGATTACGGCGCGGATGCGGATGAACTCCGCTCACAGGAAGAAGTGCGCGTGACCATCCCGGCGGACGCCATTCCCGAAACGGAATCCGTCGAGCTGTTGCGTTACGACGGCGAATCGGAAACAGTGGACGTCAATTTTGAGGACGGCGCGGCCTCTTTCACCGTCCCCCAACTCACCGTGTGGACCCTTGCCGCCTTCAGCGAGTAAAAGGGGGTGCGATGCGAAGGGCGGTGGAGCGCTTCGGTAATTCCTTGAGCGGCGCCTTGCGCGACCATGTTGGGATATACCGCCCGCTTACCGCCCTTCGCAGGGATTCTTCCTAGGATGCGCTTTCCAACTCGCCCGTCACGCGCAGATGGGACGTGTTAATGTTGCTTGCTTCGAGTTGCTCCAGGATCTCGTCATAGAGCGCTTGGGGCATGACGGGCTCCCGGTACAGTACGAAGAGGCTGCGCTGATTGGAATCGGAGACCACGGCGTATTGGTACGCTTCGTCATCCAGAAGCACGATCCAGTAGTCGCCCTCGAAGAAACGGCCCCAGAAGGTGTCGAACTGGACCTTGAGCTTGGCGTTGCTTTCCTCGTCCACGACGCGCGCGCTCCCTGAGATGCTCCGCTGCAGACCTTGGGGATTGCCCACACGCCCCTTGTTCAAAACGCTAACGCGGCCCGGTCCGATAATCTCGTACTCGGCCGTGACCGCGACCAGGTTCCAATTGAAGAAGGCGGGGTTGCTGGCGATCTCATGCCAGAGCCCAACGTACTGTTCGATGTCGACAAACTCAACCACCTCCGGTTCCGGTCCACGAGGGGCGCACCCCGCGTGAAGGAGAAGGAGCGGCGTCAGGCTAAGCAGTATCAGCGGAGCGCGTTTGGATAACATGGCTGCGTTGGCTTCCTTTCCTAGGTCAAGGGCGAATTCAGATCACAAACCATGGATATCTTCGCGGATTGGGGTGTTATTAATCAAGCGGATAACGCATGCTCGAATCGCCGGGTAAGTGCCCTGCTCCAGGGAAAAACATCCCCCTTGATCCCCCGTACCGCCGGCGTCTCGCCGGCATACATATATCGCCGTCTCCATACATCTTCTTGCCGGCAAGATGCCGGCGGTACAATTACCCCTTGGAAGGGGGTGGCCCGAAGGGCCGGGGGATGGAAAAGCCGAACCGTAGAAGCGGCGTCCCCGCCGCTTTCCAGCGCTCTACCTCCCCCTCGATCCCCCGTACCGCCGGCGTCTCGCCGGCATACATATATCGCCGTCTCCACACATCTTCTTGCCGGCAAGATGCCGGCGGTACAATTCCCCCTTGGAAGGGGGTGGTCCGAAGGGCCGGGGGATGCAACCGCCCCGAACACTGTTCCATCCGGCGATTGGGGCGCATGTTTGTCGGGGTGTATACACGGCGCGGCCTGCCGAGGGGGCTGCCGTGGTCAGGCCGCGCGTTGAGTTCGAAATGCCGGCGCCAAACTACTCGGCGCCGATGTACTCCAAGGGATTCCGATGAACCGAGTTCGGGCAACCCGCGCAGCACAAGCGGACAAGCTGATTGGCCACGACATAGTCCACGGCGCCGCCCATGCTGTCCAGATCAACGTCCATCACCGGGCATGTTTCAAGTTCGTAGCCGGGTTTCTGGGCCTCGACGACGGCTTCGTCAAGTTGGGCTAGGAAATCCGCGGGCTCCTCTTCGAATTCCGCCTGACACCCCTCACAACAGAAGCGCACGAGCCGGTTCCGATACACGTGATCGACCGGCTCACCCATGGCGTCCAGGGGCTCCCCGCTGTTCAGGCAAACCTCGACCGGGTAATGCGCCATCTGTTGTTCGATGATGGCCTCGTCGATCTCCGCCCAGTATGTTTCCTGGTCGTCCTCGAAGGACGACACACACCCGTCACAGCAGAATCGCACCTCCCGGCCGTCGTACTCCGCCACCACGGGATCCCCCATCGAACCCAGCTCCTGCCCGGAAACCGGACACGTAGACAGGGTATAGGGGTCACCGTCCGCTCCCGCGCTTGTCGCGGCGTGAGCCGAAAACGCCAACGTCAGCACCGCCCCCGCCACTGCAATGTGTTGTAGCCGCATATCTGGTTACTCCTTTCTTTCTATGGGTCAAGCCACTTCCCGCGCCAGACGCCCAATCGCGTTTGGCGCCAGCCATCAATTAAGCGACTCACGCTGCCCAGATAACCAATCCGGTTTGCGTAGTCTATGTCCGCAAACGCAATCCGCCGGCCGCTTATTCCGCCCCCTCCGCCGATGCGCGTGAGACGCCGTCTTACCCGGAAAGGGGATAGGGGCCAGGCGCAGACTGGGGACACGGGGAAAAGCGGATCTCAGGCGCTGGGACCGGCAAGGACCGCCAGCCCCAACGAGGTGTGGAGTTGATAATGCCGTCCACGGCAGGCTCGCGGACGGCCGCTAGGTCATTCGCCCGCGATGCGGGTTATGATGGCGCTGGTCGATTCGCCTTCGATGCCGGAGACAATCTCGATTCGTCCCCTCAGCGCTTCCATGAGCGCTCGCTCTTGGGGGTCGATGCTGTCCAATGTGTAATCGCCGCCTTTGGCATAGACATCGGGCCGGATCTCGCGGATAATCTCCAGGGGAGAGTCTTCGTCGAAAATGCAGATGTAGTCCACACACTCCAGCGCCGAGAGTAGCAAGGCCCGGTGGCCCTCATTATTGACGGGCCGGCGGGGTCCCTTGACCCGGCGGACGGAGTCATCGCTATTGATGCCAACAACAAGCACGTCGCCCAAAGCGGCCGCCTTGAGCAAATAGGTGATGTGACCGGCGTGGAGTATGTCGAAACAGCCGTTGGTCCACACGATCGTCTTGCCTTGCTCCCGCAACCGGGCGGTTTCCCGCGCGAGTTGGGCGGACGTGCGCGCCTTGGAGACCCCCTGCGCTTGTTCA
>PUOI01000475.1 GCA_003552765.1 Candidatus Hydrogenedentota bacterium
AGGCCAAATACCGCGAGGAGCGCCCCGCCCGTGCCTAGGGCGCGGGGGTAACGGGTAAGCTGTTCGCCCAGGTCGGCGCCCAGGTTTTCCTCGGACACGGTGCGCGTGACGATTAGGCCCGCCGCCGTCGATATCAACAAGGCGGGCACCTGAGATACGAGCCCGTCACCCACGGTGAGGAGGGTGTAGGTCTGCAAGGCGTCCATGATGGCCATGCCCTCGAACACCATGCCGATGACCAAGCCGAAGACAATGTTCACCAAGACGATGATGATGGCCGCAATCGCGTCGCCCCGGACAAACTTCGTGGCCCCGTCCATGGCCCCGTAGAAGTCGGCTTCCCGTTCGATGTCCCGGCGCCTGGCCCGGGCCTGTTCTTCCGTGATGAGTCCCGCGTTGAGATCGGCGTCGACGCCCATCTGCTTACCGGGCATGGCGTCCAACGTGAAGCGCGCCGCCACCTCGGAGATGCGTCCGGCCCCGCGCGTAATGACCACAAACTGTATGATGACGAGGATCGAAAAGATCACGAATCCAACGACATAATTGCCGCGTGTGACAAATTCTCCGAACGACTGGATGACCTCGCCTGCATACGCGTCGGTTAGAATGAGCCGCGTGGTGGCCACGTTTAGGCTAAGCCGGAATAGGGTGAGCACTAGCAGCAGCGAGGGGAACACGGCAAACTCGACCGGCTTCTGGATGTAAATGGTGGCTAGTAGGACCACGACACCCACGGAGATGTTGACCGTGAGTAGGACGTCGAGGATTCCCGTATGCATGGGAATCACAAGCACGGCCAGAATGCCCACGACGCATACGCCCAGGAGGATGTCCTGGTTGCGTTTCAGGGAAAACCTGTTCTGCTCTAGTTGTTCCGCGGATGCTCCCATTGGACGCCGCTTATTCCTTACGTTGCCATGCCATTAGGCCGATACCATCAGACTTCGCCGTCCCCACACACTGGGTGTCACCCCGCTGCGGCCCCCACGGGGTAGTTCATGCGCCGGCGCTCCTGGATCTTCTCCGCGCGGCGATCTATTTGATACACATAGGCCAGAACCTCCGCGACAGCCCGGAACAAATGCTCCGGCACGGGCTGATCAAGGTCCACGGTCTTGTACAACGTCCGGGCCATGTCAGGCCGTTCGACAATGGGCACGCCGTTCTCAATAGCTGCTTCACGAATGCGTTCCGCCAGCAGGCGCGCTCCCTTGGCCACCACCTTGGGGGCTTGCATCGACTCGGGATCATAGCGAAGCGCCACGGCATAGGTGACGGGGTTCGTCACCACCACGTCCGCCTTGGGAATCTCCTCCATCATACGTTGCGTCGCGAGTTGCCGCTGGATCTGGCGGACGCGTTGCTTGATGTGAGGATCGCCTTCCATTTCCTTGGTCTCTTGCTTGGCTTCTTGAACCGTCATGCGCAGGTCTTGTTCGTGCTGCCAGCGTTGAAAGGCGAAATCAAGAACCCCGAGAATGAGCATGGCCGCGCACACGCGAAACCAGACCAAGGCGACGAGCCACCCCACGTGCTGAACTATGTCCAGCGGCTCCATGAAGATCAGCGTGAGCAACCCTTCCCAGCGGGTGCTCACCGTGACGTACACAATCGAAAGCACGATGACCAGCTTCAGCATCGACTTCAGAAACTCCACCAGCGTCCGGGCGCTGACGAACTTCTTCATCCCTTCGAGGGGGTTCAGTTTCTGAAATTTGGGCGTAAGCGCTTGTGGCGCGATAAGAAAGCCGAACTGAAGCACGTTGCTCGAAATGCCCGCCACCACCAACAAGGCCATGATGGGCAGCACAATCTGTCCCAGCGTGATCGCCATTTCTCCGGCCAGATAGTGGGCGATGTCCGCATCGAGCTGCGGATGGCCCGCCTCGCGGAAATAGTGCCGCGTCGCTCCTTGGAGCCGTTCGAACGCCCCCCACCCCAAGAACCAAAGTCCCAGCAGCGCCACGGACAGCGTGATGGCGCTGTTCAAGTCTTGGCTCTTCGCCACGTTGCCCCGCTCCCGCGCTTGCTCCTTCTTTCGCTCGGAAGCGGGCAGTGTTTTTTCGCCTGCCTGTTCTTCGGGCATGGGATCAACTCATCATTCGGATCATGCGCGACATGTGCCGGAACATGTCGTCGAACATGCCGTCGAGCATCATGAGAATAAAACCAACCATGAAGGCCATCAGCAGTAGCGCGAACGCAATGGTCAAGGGAAAGCCCACCACGATGACGTGCATCTGCGGCACAACCCGCCCTAGCAAACCGAGCGAGGCGTAGGTCAACAACATGGCCGAGCCAATGGGCGCCGCGATGAGCAACCCCTGCACAAACATAATGCGGCCGAGCGCCGTGACGTCGTGCAGCAAATCCGGACGCACCACCAGTCCACCCAGCGGAATCTGCTCGAACGTGGACCAAAGGCCGTAAATCATCACATGGTGGCCGTCGCTGACAAACAGAAACAGCGCGGCCAGTATGAACAGAAAGAAGCCGAAGATCGGCACTTGCGCCTCGAACGCCGGGTTGAAGACGTTCACCAGCGCGAACCCGCTCAACATGTCCATGACCTGGCCCGCCACCTGCACCGCCGCGAAGATGAGGTTCATCACAAAGCCGAGGATGAGGCCAATGAGCAACTCCGATACCGCCAACAAGCCAAACGCCAACGCCTCTCCGGGCAAGGGGTCCGGTTGAGCAGGAATCACCGGCGTCACCATGAAGGCGAGCATCGCGGCGAACGCGGCCTTGCCAAGCGCGGGAAAATTGTCGGAGTTCAAGATGGGCGCGGAGATGAACAATCCCGAAAACCGCACCATTACCAGCGCGAACACCTTGAAGACCTCGGCCTCGAACAGAATCATGGGATCAGTTCACCAGCAAATGAATCTCACCGAACAGCGGCTGGACAAACCCCAACAGAAGGGTGAGCGTCCAGGGCAAAAACACAACGAAAGCGGTCAATACCACCACAATCTTGGGGACAAATGTGAGTGTTATTTCTTGAATCTGCGTAACGGACTGAAATATACTGATCACCAGTCCGACGATCAGGCCGGACAGCAACATGGGGGATGCCACAAGAAGCGTCACCAGCATGGCGTCCCGGCCCACGTAGAGCACATCATCCACCGTCATTGCTCTTGCTCCTCCTTCCGGCAGCGCCCGAAAGTTTCTTTGCTTCACGGTCCCGCGAATAGGCGCCAGCATACCACAACATATTGATGCTGTCAAAAGCATGCATTGCTAGGGGTTGTTGTTTTCCCGAAACGGAAAGACCGCTCGCTTGGAGGGAGCCGCGCCACAGGCTTGTCGCGCGTTGCGATGGTGCGGTATTCTCCCCTCAACGGGCGGGCGGATGAGATGCTTTTGGTCTCCGATAGCCTGATGCTGACCCGTTTGGGGATGAATTCATTAAGGGGTACGAATGAAAGTACAAGTCATTGGCGCGGGCAGCTGGGGATTGGCGCTCGCAAGGCTGCTCGCTCTCAAAGGGCATGAGGTGCGGTTGTCGTGCCGGGAGGAAGACGGCCCCGAAGTATTACGCAGCAAGCGGGAGAGTCCTTGCTTCCTGCCTGGGGTGCGCATTCCCGACAGCATACGCGTCGAGAAGGATCATGATCCCGGGGCCGATATCGCGGTGTTTGCCGTGCCGTCCCACGCGATGCGCGCCATCGCGGCGGCGTTTCCGTTTGGCCCGGACACCATCCGGGTAAGCGTGGCCAAGGGCATTGAAACCGAGACCCTGATGCGGATGACGGAGGTCATCGCCGCGGAACACGGCGCATGCCCCGTGACGGCCCTGTCTGGGCCGAGTCACGCAGAGGAAGTCGCCACGGATCATCCGGCGTCGCTTGTGGTGGCGGGGGAGGCGGAGGATGCCTGCAAGATGGTGCAGGACGCCTTTGTGACCCCGCGCTTTCGGGTTTACACCAGCCCCGATGTGGTGGGGGTTGAGTTGGGCGGAGCGTTGAAGAACGTCATCGCCATCGCGGCGGGCGTTTGCGACGGGTTTCAACTCGGGGACAGCGCGAAAGCGGCGTTGGTGACTCGCGGCTTGGCGGAAATGGCGCGTCTCGGGGAGGCGATGGGCGCGCATCCCCTAACGTTCTCCGGTCTGAGCGGCATGGGCGACCTTATCGTCACGTGCATGAGCCGCTATTCGAGAAACCGTCACGTCGGCGAGCAAATCGCGCTCGGCGAAACGGTCGAATCCATTATGACGGGAAGCCTCATGGTGGCGGAAGGCATTCGCACGGCCCCTGGGGCCTACACCATGGCGCGTAGGCACGCGGTGGACATGCCGATCACGGAACAGGTCCATTTCGTTCTTTTCGAAGGCGTTTCGCCGCGGGACGCAGTCGAGGAACTCATGGAGCGCGAAGCCAAACCCGAGCGTGGGTGATTGAGGATAGACATGATTTACATGATTTACAAGATTGCGACCGATTTTGTTGTGTGAATAGTACACGCAAAGTGGGATGTTGTTATGGATATCAATGATATGACGAGGATGGTGATAAAGTATTGTTATGCTGTTCACAATGAGCTCGGCCCCGGTTTCCTGGAGCGTGTATACGAAAACGCTTTGTGTATGGATCTGGAATCGGATGGTTTTGATGTTAAGCAGCAGTATCCAATTCCAGTGTCGTATAAAGGTGTAGTGGTTGGGGATTTCTATGCAGA
>PUOI01000631.1 GCA_003552765.1 Candidatus Hydrogenedentota bacterium
AGTTCGCCATGGATTCGCATATGCCGGACGGAACGCCTTGCAACATCTACCGCAACCTTCGCAAGGACAGCATCCGGTACGAATGCGAGCAGAGCCTCAAGCGTCTCGGTGTTGACACTATCGACTTGTACCAATGTCACTGGCCGGACTCCACGACGCCCATCGGGGAAAGCATGGAGGCGTTGCGGGACCTGCAGCAAGAAGGCAAGATCCGCGAGATCGGGGTCAGCAACTTCCAGGTGGACCACCTGCGTGAAGCCCAGAAGACCGTCACGCTGGCCAGCAACCAGCCCAGGTACAACTGTCTTGAGCGGAAGATCGAGCAGGACGTGCTGCCCTACTGCCGGGAGAACGCCATCGGCATCCTTGCGTACAGTCCGATGCTGCATGGACTGCTCACGGGCAAAGTCACCATGGATCGTACGTTTCCCGAGAGCGATTTCCGGAGCAGAGCTTCGTGGTTCCAACCCGAGAATCGCAAGAAGGTCCTCGACATGTTGGAAAAGATCCGCCCCATTGCCGAAGGACACGGCGCGACCTTGGGTCAGCTCGCCACCAATTGGGTGATTTCGCAGCCCGGCATCACAACGGCGCTGGTGGGAGCACGCGATGAACACCAGGTCGAGGAAAACGCCAAGGCGGCCAGCTTCCGCTTGTCTGCCGAGGAAGAACAGCAGATCCGCAGCCTAGCCGAAAGCTTGGGTTCCCCGGAATAAGACCACGGATTCCAAGGTGGCCTTTTCCCATGGTCTTTTGGGATTGAACTGAAGTTGTGCTGGAGGTTTCGCCTCTCGCGCCGCCGAGCCCATTGTCGCCAGAACTATTGTGCGCTATCGTAACGTAACCGAAGGAAGCCGGATGTATCCTCATTGGCGGAAGACGCCGGAAAACGAAGCGGAATGGCTGGAAACGCTGGCGAATCTCGCCCGGTTCCTGCGCGGTCCCAAGGGGTGTACGTGGGACCGCGAACAGGGCAGCGCGGAATTCGCTGGGTTCACGGCGGAGGAGACGCGCGAGCTGATCGAGGCCATTGAGACGAGCGATGACGGGCATGTCCAGGAGGAGCTGGGCGATGTGCTGTTTTGCGTGCTGGCCACGATAGCCGCCGCCGAGGAGGAGGGCCGCGCGAACTTGCGGGATTGCCTGGAAGAGATTCACGCCAAGATGATCCGGCGGCACGGCCACGTCTTCGGCGAACACGAGGCGGCGAGCCCGGAAGACGCGGTCCATGTGTGGAACAGCATCAAGGCCGAGGAAAAGCGCGAACGGGAGAACCGCGATGGGTGAGGCGGCGCGGCGCGGGCTGGGAGTGGCGGCATGGCGCGATCTCGATTGACCCGGGTGGCGCTTCTAGGAACGGGGATACTCGTAGTTCTCGCCGTGGCCGGGCCGTGGGCGATGTTCCGCGAGGCCCGGCATTACTCGGTGGAGGAAGTGAGCGCGAAACTGGAGGCGGACGAGGACCTGGTCTTGGTCGATGTCCGCACCGAACCGGAGTATGCGGGCGCGCTGGGGACCCTTCCCGGCGTCAAGCTCATCCCGCTTGATGAACTGGAGGAGAGGCTGGACGAATTGGAGCCGCATCGCGGCCGGGAGATCGTTTTGGTGTGCCGCACGCAGAACCGGAGCCGGGCGGCGGCCGCCTTGCTCAGACGTCACGGGTTCCGTAACCTGGCCGTGATGGACGGCGGCATGAAGGCGTGGCGTGCGATGGAAGAGCAGGAGCAGGAGTAAGAGCGCCGATAGGGAGACAACGGAACATGGAGCCAACCGGAGAGTACTTCGTGGGCTGGGGAACGCTGGCCCTGATCAACGCGGGCCTCGCGCAAGGCAAGAACCGCAGCGGCTTGAATTGGTTCTTGCTATCCCTGTTGCTGGGTCCGTTCGCCACCTTTCTTGTGGTGCTCTACGAAACCTTGCCGCCCAACCAGGGAGACGGTCTCCCTTGAGGGAGCGTTACACCCCAATCCCCGAGTAAGGACGCTACTCGGGGGAACAACATCCCCGTTGCCCTCTTCGTACCGCCGCCTTCCAGATGGCTTTTTTTGCCGGCAAGATGCCGGCGTTACGATTCCCCCTTCTGAAGGGGGTGGCCCGCAGGGCCGGGGGATGTAAACGCTCAGCACACCACCTTAACCGGCGATCGCAGCTTACAGGATCCGGCTGACGGCCTCCTCGCTGATCTCATGGTAGGTCCGCCCGGAATCGTCGAGCCGTTTCTTGAAGGCCGCCCGCTCTTCCTCCGACGGAAACTCGAAGCCAACCAATGCCCGCCCTACTTGTTCGCCGGTGAAAACGTAATTGAAATAACAGATGTTGGCCCCGTCCGACACCGTCTGAAGGAAATCGTACAAGGCCCCGGCCCGTTCGGGGAACTCCAGCTTGATGAAGTAGGGGAGCTGAAAGAGATGGGGTTCGTAATGGATGATGCGGAACTCCACGTCTTCCTCCCCGGTCACAATCTCGTGCTCGACCCCGTGCCCCGTTAGGGTGCGTTCCAGCAACTCAAGCTGAGCGGGGGCCGCCTCGACGCCCAGCACGGGCCACGCCTCATCGGAATGCGTCTTGCCGTACTGAAATTCAACGATGTTGATCCCTTTGAGATAGGTCTGAAGCAGATCAAGCAGCGCTCCCTGCCGCTCGTGGATGTGAAAGCGGTAATACCGGCGCCGGGCCATGCCGATGCCGGCGTGCTGAGCCACCCACGCCAACTGGCCAAAGTCCATGTTTGCCCCGCACACGATGGCCAGCGCCTTCTTCCCGGCCCACTTCTTCTCTTGTTTCAGCAGTCCGGCCAGTCCCATCGCGCCGGAAGGCTCCGGGATGCAACGCCGCTGTTCCCACAAGACCTGGATCGCCGCGCATACCTCCGAGTTGGTGACGGTGATAAATTCGTCGATCAGTTCCGCGCAAAGAGGATACGTAAGGCTTCCCGCCCGCTTAACTGCCGTGCCGTCGCAAAAGACATCCACGTAGTCCAGCGTCACGGGTTCCCCCGCTTCCATCGCCGCCGCCATGGAGGCCTGGTCCACGCCTTCCACGCCGACGATGTGGATCTTGGGATAATACCGGCGCAACCAACAGGCCACGGCCGCCGCCATGCCGCCGACCCCGATCTGAAGGAAGGCCACATCAAACGGTCCCTCGCCGGACATGACGATCTCGTCGGCCAAGGTGCCCTGGCCGCCCATGGTGGCGTAGTCGTTGTAGGGATGGATTAGGACCCGCCCCTCCTCCTCGCACAACGATTCCGCCACGGCCTGGGCCTCGTCATAACGATCGCCATGGAGGATCACCCGCACGCGCCCCGCCCCGTGAAGGCGCACGGCCTCCTGCTTCATGCGCGGCGTCGCCGTGGGCATGACGATGACCGCGTCGATGCCCAGCCGTTGGGCCCCAAGCGCCACCCCCTGGGCATGGTTGCCCGCCGACACCGCCACCACGCCCCGCTCCCGTTCCTTCGCCGAAAGGAGGGACATCCGGTTGAACGCGCCCCGCCATTTGTAGGCGTGGATGGGCGACATGTCCTCTCGTTTCAGGTATACGCCGCCCGGTTGCCCCAAGCGGATGTGCTCAAGCGGCGTTTGCCCCGCCAGCGCGTACACCCGTTGACGCGCCAGCAGGATCTCGCGAAACAGCCGGTCGGCTGGCGCCTCAACCGTCATGAGCGCTCAACTCGCCGAGGGGGATGGCTTCGTCGATGAGCATCACGGGGATGCCATCGCGGATGGGGTAGCAGTAGGCGCCATCCTCCCGCACGAGGCCGCCTTCGATGGCATCCTCCAGCGTTTCGCCCCCGCGATTCTTGAGCGCGCCCGAGCCAATAGCCTCGTTGATGCGCGCAACCAGTTCTTCATCCGCCGGGGTGACTGGCGTCTTGTCTTCCGGACACACCAAGATCTTCAACAGTTCAGCGTCTACCATGGGAATGGACAATCCTCCATATGAGTCTGCGGTTGGGAAACGGCGCTTATTGTACGACCCAAGCCCCACGCCGCACAAGCGCGCGAATCAACGCTCATGCACCCTGAGCCCCGCACAGACTCAGAAAGAGAACCATATCCATTTCCCCCTTCGGTCTTCCCGCTCATCAGGCCATCTCCGATCCACGTCGCCGAACTGAATTAAGATCCGAAAGCCTTTTTCGATGAAGGCCTTCTGGGGCATGGTTTTGGATAGACGCTTCATATGCCGCATGACCGAATCCTCCTTGTGCTCAAGCCGTCATTCACTCATCCCTGTGTCTTCTCGCGCCATTCATCCAGCGCCGCGCCGAGCCGGGCCACGTCATCTGGGCGATCGCCCGCGAGATCGTTCTCTTCATACATATCCTCGGCGATGTTGAACAGTTCCAATTGGTCATTGCCGTGGTCAATGAGTTTCCAATCGCCCTCGCGCAAGGCCCAGAGGTGGTTGCCATGGTTCCAGAAGAGCTGCCGCGTTTCGAGATCGCTTTCTTCGCCCCGCATGAGCGGTCCGAGGTCCACACCCTCCAATTGCCACCCCGGATCGGGTTCGCCGCCCGCCAACCGGATAAGCGTCGGCGCCCAGTCCGTCATTTGGGTCGGCGGCTCGATCACGCTGCCCGCCGGAATCACGCCGGGCCAGTTCACGAGCGCCGGAACGCGAATCCCGCCCTCATACAGTTGGCCTTTCCACCCCCGTAGCGGCGTGTTGTCGCCC
>PUOI01000238.1 GCA_003552765.1 Candidatus Hydrogenedentota bacterium
ATCTTCGATTCCCAGCTCACGATGATCATGGACGGCAACTTCTGCAAGGTCGTCTCGTGGTACGACAACGAATGGGGCTACTCCGCGCGGTGCGTGGATCTGTTCCGCAAGATGATGGGCTAACAGAAACGGAGTTACGGCCCGCGCGTTGTTTCGCGCGGGCCGTTTTCAGTTTGGTCTCTACGTGTGTCACGACCGCCAGCCGAGCTGGCGCAGTATGGAGAGTATACGGCATGAACGAGAAACTTACACTAGAGGATCTCGACGTTAAGGGGAAACGCGTGCTCATGCGGGTCGATTTCAACGTGCCGCAAAACGACGACGGCTCGGTGCGCGACGACAGCCGCATCCGCGCCGCTCTCGAGAGCATCAACTACGTCCGGGAGCAAGGCGGCAAGCTCATCCTCATGTCGCACCTCGGCCGCCCCAAGGATCCGGACAAGGCCGAGAGCGAGGAGGAGCGCGCCAAGATCCAGAAGGCCAACGAAACCTTCAAGATGGACGGCGTCGCCGATGCGTTGCGTAAGCTCACGGACGCCAACGTCATCAAGACCGACAGCTTGGTGGGGCCCGAAGTCGAGCAGGCGGTGGAGAAGCTTGGCCCCGGCGACATTCTTCTGCTCGAAAACACACGGTTCCACAAAGGGGAAACGAAGAACGACCCCGAATTGAGCAAGGAACTGGCGAAACTGGGCGACGTCTACGTGAGCGACGCCTTTGGCAGCGTCCACCGCGCGCACGCGTCGACCGCGGGCGTGTGCGATCACATCCCGCAGTCCGCGGCCGGCTTCCTTGTGGCCCGCGAAATGGCGTATTTCAAGAAAGTCCTTGAAGCTCCCGAGCGCCCGTTGACCGCCATCCTAGGCGGCGCGAAGGTCTCCGACAAGATCACGGTTATCGAAAATCTTCTCAACTTGGTGGACACGCTTATCATCGGAGGCGGCATGGCCTACACTTTCCTAAAGGCCAAGGGGCATGAGATAGGCGATTCCATTTTGGAAGCCGACAAGGTCGACTTGGCCTCCGACTTGATGAAGAAAGCCGAAAGCAAGAACGTGAGCTTGCTGCTGCCCGTGGATGTGCTGGGGGCCGACGCGTTCTCCCAGGATGCGAACACGAAGGTCCTCGACGCGGGCAAGATCGAGAAGGGCTGGTTTGGTCTCGACATCGGCCCCAAGACCGTCGAGGCGTTCTCCGAGGCCATCAAGAAATCGAAGACCGTCGTCTGGAACGGGCCGGTGGGCGTGTTCGAGATGGAGAAATTCGGCAAGGGGACCAAGGCGATTGCCGAGTTGCTCGCCTCCTCGCCCAACATCACCAGCATCATCGGCGGCGGCGACACGGCGGCGGCTGTAAATGTCTACGGCGTTGCTGATAAAATGTCACACGTGAGCACGGGCGGCGGCGCGTCGCTCGAGATGCTCGAAGGTAAGGATCTGCCGGGCTTGGCGGCCCTTACCGACAAATAGTACCCCCTGTTATTGAACCGAACCACGGCCAAGGCGGGAGGGGCAACGTTGAACCCCCGCCCGCCTTGCCCTGGGCTCGGCCGCTGGCATTCACCGGCGGCGGACTGGGCTCAGGGCCTAAGCACAAGGAGCAAGGTGAACCACATGCAGTTAACCAAGGAACGCAAGCAAGAGCTTATCCAAACACACGGGCATCACGAAGGCGACACTGGGTCGCCGGAAGTACAGATCGCCCTGCTGACCGAGCGCATCAATCATCTCACGGAGCATTTCCGCACCCACAAGAAGGACTTCGCGGGCCGCCGCGGTCTGCTCAAGCTGGTGGGACGGAGGCGTCATCTGCTGGATTATCTCCGCAACAATGATATCGAGCGCTACCGCGCCATCATACGGACGCTCGGCCTTCGGAAATAACGTGCATCCCGGTCTTTCCGGGAAGCCGCGCCCTTGGCCGGTTTCCCGGAAAGACCGCAAGACAGCCATGGAAAGCGGCGCCGAACACCTTACCAGAAGCGAAGACGCCCGGAACGTTGTGGGAGGCGTTCCAGTAACTTCACGGAGAACCATCACACCATGATAGAACGTCTCTCAGTATCCGTTGGCTCCGAAGACCTCGTCTTCGAGACCGGCCGGATCGCCAAACAAGCCCATGGGTCGGTGCTCGTCAGTTCCGGCGACGCCATGGTCCTGTCCGCCGCATGTGTCGCGCCCGAGGCGCGCCCCGGCCAAAACTTCTTCCCGCTCACGGTGGAATACCGCGAGAAGAGTTCGTCGGCGGGCAAGATTCCGGGCAATTTCTTCCGGCGCGAGGGCCGGCCGAGCGAGCGCGAAATCCTCGTATGCCGCCTTACGGACCGTCCCCTGCGGCCGCTCTTCCCCAAGGGCTTTCTCAACGAAACCCAGATCTTCTCGACGGTCTATTCCGCCGACAACGTGAGCAATCCCGATGTGATGTCCATCAACGGCGCGTCGGCGGCCTTGCACATCTCCAAGATCCCCTTTGACGGCCCGATAGCCGCCGTGCGCGTGGCCATGCTGGATGGGGAACTCGTGGTTAATCCCTCCATGGAAAACGACCTGGAGATGGACCTCGTCATTGCGGGCACCCGCGACGGCATCAGCATGGTCGAGGGGCAGGCCGCCGAGGCCACCGAGGACGTCATGGTCGAAGCGCTGGAGCTTGGCCACGACGCCATCAAGCGCATCTGCGATTGCATCGACGAGCTTCGCCAGCGCGTGGGCGTGGAAAAGATGGCGTACGAAGTCCATGAGCCCGAGGCGCAAGTCGCCGAGGACGTGCGCGCCATCGTCGAGGATCAAGTGCGTGAGGCGATCAACGTCAGCGAGAAGCACGCGCGCGCCGACGCCCTGAGCGGCATCAAGACCGCCGTGCATGAGGAACTGGCGGCGCGTTACGGCGAGGAGCGCTACGAAGAGGCCGCGGCCGACATCACCGAGGTGTACGAGGATCTCGTCAAGACGATCATGCGCGATCAGATCATCACGGAACGCAAGCGCCTTGACGGACGCGACCTCACCACGGTGCGCCCAATCACCATTGAGGTGGGGCTTCTGCCGCGCGTGCATGGCTCCTGTTTGTTCACACGGGGCGAAACCCAAGCGCTGGTAACCGCGACCCTCGGCACGAGCCGCGATGAACAGCGCCTGGACGAACTGACCGGCGAGGAGTTCCGCCGGTTCATGCTCCACTACAACTTCCCCCCGTTTTCCGTGGGCGAAACCCGGCGGTTCATGGGGCCGGGCCGGCGCGAGATTGGTCACGGCAAACTGGCGGAGCGGGCCCTGAACAGCGTGCTGCCGGTGGATGAGAGTATCGATCCCGAATTCGACCAAGACTTCCCCTACACCATCCGCGTGGTGTCTGATATCACGGAGAGCAACGGCTCGAGTTCGATGGCCTCGGTGTGCGGCGGTTCGCTGGCGCTGATGGACGCGGGCGTTCCCGCGAAGGCCCCCGTCGCCGGCATCGCCATGGGCCTCATCAAGAAGGACGAGGAGGTCCGCATCCTCACCGACATCCTGGGCGACGAGGATCACCTCGGCGACATGGACTTTAAGGTGTGCGGCACCCGCGAGGGCATCACGGCCCTGCAGATGGACATCAAGGTCCAGGGGCTGGACCGGGAGATCATGACGCAGGCGCTGCAACAGGCCCGCGACGCGCGGCTCCACGTCCTCGACGAGATGGACAAATGCATGTCCGGGCCCCGCTCCGAGATCTCGCAATACGCCCCGCGCATCTTCACGATCAAGATTGATCCCGACAAGATTCGCGACATCATCGGCCCGGGCGGCAAGGTCATTCGCGAAATCCAGAACCAGAGCGGCGCCGACATCGACATCGAAGACGACGGCACCGTCAATGTGGCGGCGAGCAAGCGCGAAGAGGCCGACGAGGCCATCCGCATGATCGAGGCCATCACCGCCACTCCGGAGATCGGCCAGGTCTACACGGGCAGCGTCAGCCGCATCATGAACTTCGGCGCCTTCGTCTCGTTCATGGGCGGCAAGGAAGGCCTGGTCCACATTTCCGAGTTGGCCCCTGGCCATGTGCGCGAGGTCACCGACGTGGTCAACGTGGGCGACGAGATCAAGGTCAAGCTCGTGGAAATCGACAAGATGGGCCGGCTCAACCTGTCCAAAGTGGAAGCCGACCGCGAGCTGGGTCTGCTTTCGGAGGAAGACGAAGCCCTTGCCGCCGCGTCCAAGAAGGAAGGCGGCGGTGATCGTGGCGGCCGGCGCGGTGGCGGCGGCGGTGATCGCGGCGGCCGGCGCGGTGGCGGTGGCGGTGATCGCGGCGGCCGGCGTGACAAAGGCGGCCGGCGGTAGCAAGCGCGGCCATTCCCCGTACACGCGACAACCATGACAGCAAACGAGGCGTCTCCCTTGGGAGGCGCCTCGTCTTCCAGAGGTGACTCCATGCCTATTCAGGCGTATTCACAAGACAACGCCGTCGTCCATACCCTTCCCAATGGGTTAACCTTGGCGATGGAATTCATTCCGCATGTGCACTCCATAAGCGCCGGAGTGTGGATCAAGACCGGCTCCGGCAACGAACGCCCGGAACAGGGCGGTATTTCCCACTTCATCGAGCACCTCTTGTTCAAGGGCACGCGGAACCGCTCCGCGCGTGAATTGGTCGAGTCCATCGAGAGCAAGGGCGGTCAGATAAACG
>PUOI01000624.1 GCA_003552765.1 Candidatus Hydrogenedentota bacterium
ATGGAACCGCCGCCGCTGAACACTCCATTATCTCCATATTACGCACTCATTTGCTAGTAACGAGACCATAGGTGTGACGCCATTTGCAAGAATGGGCCATCTTGCGGTAGAGTTTAGGTTCAGGAGTGTGTGATGTGTACATTGCCATGCTGGGGCATGGAACGGCGTAATTCGTTTCGCGGCAAGGACATACGCATTCGCATTCTCCCACCGGATGGCGTGGCATAGTTATTGCTGCCCCGCAAGGGCGGCGGAGCAAACGCAAACGCCGCAACTTTATGGCATCATTTATACATACATGATACTGGCTAGCTACTCCATGGAGCAGCCTTGAAGCGTGAACCCAGCGATGCTTCGGCAAGGCCGTCACATGAGTACACTCGCAATCATGAGGAGGAGGTTATGGACTATGGATAAGAACGGCGGGGGCAGCCCCGAACAACGGACTACCTTCCTGTCGAGGAAATCGGAGCAGGGCATTGTCACGTCCTCGCGGTGGAAGGCGTGGTGGCTCGTCAAGATGAAGGGCTACGTGATCCTCAATGTCCGGCACATGCCGAAGCAAGGCGCGTTTGGCAGGCTGAAATACGACAGCATCTGGTTCCTTGATGAGCCAGCCAACGGCAAGAAGGGGCGGTGACGGGGCGGCCCTTCGGACGTGTTCGAACGTCAGCGCCGGAAACAGCTTCTCGCGAGACTGCTCCGGCGCTTTTTTTGTGTGACACTGCGAGAAGCCGGGTCTCCGCCGCATCGAGCAAACCGTTTCGCATCAGCGCGGGAGAGATGGCGTGTATCTAACGGTTGCCTGGAACTTTCGCGGCGAAAAGCCCCATAAGAGGGGGTAGTGCGTTACAATAGAGGCGCCGTCCTAAACCAAGTAAGGAGAGCAAGTCCCATGACGAAGAAAGTACTTGCCGCCATGTTCATTTCGACGCTGATTTTTCCCCGCATCCTGGCTGGGCTAGACCTGGATGTCGAGTCCTTGGCCGGTAAGGAATGGTACGGTCTGTACTTTGGCGGGGACAAGGCGGGCTACGCCATGAACGAAGTCAGCATCGGCGACGATGGTCAAATCGTCATCGTGGAAGACGCCCGGTTCATGATATCCATGCAAGGCGTCCGCCAGGACATGCGCATCTTCTCCCGGCGCACCTACGAGCCCGATGGGGCCTTGCGCAGTATCGAGTATGAGGTCGAAGACGCCACCGGAACCAACACCTTCGAGGCGCAGGTGGACGGGGACACAATGACCCTCCGAACGAGCCTGGGAGGCGATGTGTCCGTCCAGGAGCTTCCAGCGCCAGAGGAATCGCTGGCGGACGCCATGAAACTGGGCCGGCTTGTCCGGGATGAGCCCGAAATTGGCGATGAACTCAGCTACAGTTTGTTCGAGCCCCTTTACCAGCGTGAGATCACCGGCGTGAGCCGCATCGTGGATGAGGAGATGCGCGTTTTGCAGGGCGTGGAAACCAAAGTTTACAAGATCGAGACTCTCCTCGAACCCTTGGGACTGACCACGACCTCGTATGTGACCGAGCATGGCCTGACGCTGGAAGACCAGGTCGATCTCCTTACCATGCGGCTGGAGCCGGAGGAACTCGCCAAGGACGTGGACTACAGCAACGACGTCATCATCTCCAACGCCGCCCTGCTGGACGCGCCCCTGGAGAACCCCCGGGAACGCGAAACGCTCGCCTTGCGGATTGAAGGCCCCCTCTCGGAAGACCACCTGTTCAACGACGAACGGCAAACGCTGGAGGCGGCCAACGGCGATTTTCGGTTTAAGGGCAGGCTGCTTGATGTGGAGGACATCAATCCGCCGGAACTTCCCGTCACGGACGAGAGCGTGGCGCAGTGGCTGGAGCCCACGCCGTTTGTCCAAAGCGATCACGAGCGCGTCCGCGACAAGGCGGAGGAAATCCTTGATGGAGAGACCGACGCGTGGAAAGCCGCCCGGAAGCTGAACGCTTGGGTGTATGAAAACATGCGGACCACCTTCTCGGCCCAGCTCAGCAACACCCTGGACGTCCTTGAGACCATGGAGGGCGATTGCACCGAGCACAGCGTGCTTTTCATCGGCCTGGCCCGGGCCGCGGGCATCCCGGCGCGTGAAGTGGCGGGCCTGATTTACGTGGAAGGGCCTGATCCCGGCTTCTACTTCCATCAATGGGCCAAGGTCTGGGTCGGCAAGTGGGTCGACATGGATCCCACCTTTGGCCAAGACGTGGCCGACGCCACCCATATCAAGCTGAGCGAGGGCGATCTCTTCGAACAAAACCGCCTGTTGCCGCTCATTGGCCAGATTGATGTGGAAGTTATCGACGAGTAATCCCAGCGCTTTTGCCGCGATGTAGAGGAACAATGAACGCCACGCCCCCAACCGCTGTCCGCACCCCCACGCGCCGGCGTTGGGGGCGCATTATTGCCATCCTATGTCTGACCGCCATCATTGGGGGCTTGGCCGCCGCGTGGTCCACGGGAATCCCGCAGACCTGGGCCGCTGGCATGGCCCTGCGCGCCTTTCTGGGCATGCCCGTGGAGGTGTCGGGCGTCTCAATAGATCTGTTGGGACGGGGCGTGGCCATCCAACACCTCGCCCTATACGAGGACGCAGCGGCCCAACGCGAACAACGCCCCGCCGTCCTGGTTACCGGGCTTCGTGTGGACACCGATGCGCCCTGGGGAGCGGAGCGGCGGGTTCGCCTCGTTGAGGCGCGGGAAATCATCGCCAATGTCGACGCGCGCGAGCCCGATTCACCCTTCCATCCCTGGCTCGTGGAGCGGCCGGAACGCGAACCAGACGCAGCGCCGTTTCCCTTAACCTACATTCCCGAGCGGATTGCGCTCCA
The DNA here is from genome assembly GCA_003552765.1 of Candidatus Hydrogenedentota bacterium. Lineage (GTDB taxonomy): Bacteria > Hydrogenedentota > Hydrogenedentia > Hydrogenedentales > SLHB01 > SKRY01. The sequence continues at coordinate 2,850 of PUOI01000624.1, forward strand.
GCGCGTAACGGGCTCCGTTCAAACACCGGCCTATAGCGCCGCCATCGGCCCCATTACAGCAGATGTATCCATACCGTCTCAAAACGCGCTTCAGGCCAAGGTGGAAGGCGCGGCCTTCGGGCTCCGGGCCGCCACGGCGGAGGCCGGCGAGCTTATCGCCGTGGACGGCGCGTATGTGCGCGGTGAAGCCGTGTACCACAAGGACAGCGGCGTTACGCTGCGCCGCTCCCGCTTGGCCCTGCCAGGCTGGGGTGTCTTCGAGGGCGAGGGCAGGGTGTCCTTCGCGGACGGCGTACTTGATGTGGGGGCCTTGGTGACCACGGCCCACGTGGAGGGCAAAGTGCTGGACCAGGTCAGGGACCACTATCCGCTGCCGGTGGCGGCCGCCTTTGATGAGCTGGACGCGTCGGATTCCCAATTGCGGTTGCGCGCCGGGCGCGATTTCCTTGACGCCAGGGGCTCCCACGCCCAAGCCGTTGTCACGAATCTGCGTATTGGGGAGGAGACGAATCCCTACTATCAAGGCAACCTCGATTTTCAGCTCGAAGGCGACGGCGACTCGCTAGTGTTCGCGGCGATCCTTGACGACGGCCAGCGTTTGGAGGGGCATTGGACCGGGGACTTGAGCCAGGCCGAAGCCCACGCGGAGCTTACGGGGTGGAGCCGGGCCCAGGTGATCGAGACGGTTCCCGGCGAATACCGCGAAGCGGCGGGGCTTGAATGGCTTGAGACCATCGACCACGCCTCCGTGGACGTGCATCTGAATTGGCCGGCCTACTCCGTCACGGCGGAGACGCGCGGCATGCTTCGCACGCCGCACGGGGTGGAGCCGTTCCATGTCCACCTGACCGATGGCGAGGGCCGGTGGGCGGACGATGCGGATGCCGGACGGTTGTTACGGGGTACGGCCGCCCTTCAGCTGCCGGGCTTGGACGCGCCGGACGTACGCATTGACGCGGAAAGCCTTCACCAGTGGAGCGTGGCCGTGGGAGCGGGACAAGTGACGCCGTACACGGTATTGGCCACCTTCAGGGGAACCGGCCTCCCCGATCGGCTCGATGGCGAACTGAGCCTGGAGTCTCTCCGTGCGGCCCAAGGCCCCGAAAGTCTTCTTGTCGAACTCCGGGGAGATTACCGGGGATTGGGCGAGCAAGGAGACCGCGCGGTTCGCGCCTCGGCTAATCTGAGCGCGCCGTCCCTGACCGCCCTGTGGCCGATGGATGTCACTGGCGCCTTCACGTTGCCCGGCGCGGGCCGCATCGATGCGCAAGCCAGGCTTGAGGGCGGCCTTGACTCGCTGACCGGGCGCGCAACCCTGACGAATGTCGACGCGGCATACGCGGGCGCCTTGGCGCGGGGTCCAGAAGCGCTGCAACGGCTTCAGGCCTCGGTATCCGGCGGCGGAACCTTTCGGACAACCAGCGCCGGGGCATACGCGGCCACGTTTGAATTCTCCGCCCCGGGGCTTACCTACGGCGAATGGAGCGCGCCCGGCGAGAACCCGGTCGAGATTGAGGGCGGGCTCACCGTCGACGCCGGCCTGGACGCTGTCCGGTGGGACCGCATCGAGGTGGTAATCCCCCGCTATTCGGCGATAACGAGCGAGAATGGCCACGCGCGTTTCGAGCCCTTCTATCTCTGGACGGAAGTCGACGGCTTCGCCGATATGGATCGCGTGGCGCCCTTCTACGACATGGCCGATCTACAAGGGTTCGTTGAGTTTAGCGGTCCCCTGACCTACGAAGCCAACACGGTTCGTCTGCCTTTCGAGGCCGAAGGATTCGGCATGGCGCATGGCGATTTCGCGGCGCC
>PUOI01000519.1 GCA_003552765.1 Candidatus Hydrogenedentota bacterium
AAGGTTCTGCGACCCCTAAAGGGGTCGGTATTGGGTGTATCTGATTCCGGGGGTATCGCCCGCATGCTATCGCACGCGGCCTCAAGCCCCGGCTACCAGCTGTCATCCCTACGGGATGGATTTGATGCATGTCAGGCCACGTCTGACGCAATCGGGAAATCCACAAATTAAAGGCTGACGAAGCACTAGCCGCCATGACCGCGTTTGGCGGCGCGGGCGGCGTTTGCTATAATTGGTTCGCTTTCCCTAGATCCGCACACAATCGAGGCAATTTCTGGGTGGGGGTTCGTGTGTCCCGCCAAGCCTTGATGAGCCAACACGCAACCGAGAAATGACATACCACGCCATGGAGCAACTCTACGTAACGCAAGAAGGGCTGGATAAGCTCAAGACCGAACTGCAGGAGTGCCGGCAGCAAACCCAAAAGGTGGCCGATGCGATTGAGCATGCCCGGAGTTTTGGGGATCTCAAGGAAAACGCGGAGTACCATGCCGCGAAGGAACAGCAGGCGATGCTGCAAGCCCGCATCCGTGATCTGGAGGACAAAGTGTCACGCGCGGTGCTCTTGGACGAGACAGAGGTGGACACCAGCAAGGCGTACGTGGGGGCCACGGTGCGGGTGCTGAACAAGAAGACGCGGAAGGAATTCGAGTATGTGTTGGTGAGCGCCGTGGAAGCGGACATCGCCAATGGAAAGATCTCCGTGCGTTCGCCGGTGGGGCAGGCGTTGTTGGGGAAGAGCGCCGGGGAAACAGTTACCGCGGAGGTTCCCTCGGGCGCCCTGGAACTGGAAATTCTCGACATCTCCCGGTAGCGCGCGCTCCCTTTCCCAGCCCTTTTGCCGTTGCCCCGGATCCGCCCGGGGGCAAGAGGGAAGAATTGCTGTGCTTTTCTGGCGGCAGGCGGACATGTCCTGCCGTCGTGTCCCCATTATTTTCTCCGGCGCTTGCCGCGGCCCCGAAAGGCGGAGGCGCACGCCAACAGACATGCTAACACCAGCCTCAGCGAGGATCCATGCCAAAACGAACGGATATTCATAAGATTCTGCTCATCGGGTCGGGACCGATCGTCATCGGCCAGGCCTGCGAATTCGATTATTCAGGCGCTCAGGCGTGCAAGGCCTTGAAGGAAGAAGGCTATGAGGTGGTGCTGGTCAACAGCAATCCCGCCACGATCATGACCGATCCCGACATGGCCGACCGCACCTATGTGGAGCCGCTGAACCCGGAAACCATCGAACGAATCATCAAGCGAGAGCGGCCCGACGCGCTTCTTCCCACCGTCGGCGGCCAGACGGGGCTCAATTTGGGCAAGGATCTCGCCGAGAGCGGCGTCTTGGCGGAATATGGCTGTGAACTCATCGGCGCCCGGCTGGACGCAATTCAGAAGGCCGAGGACCGGGGCCGATTCAAGAACGCCATGGTCTCCATCGGACTGGACGTGCCGGAGAGCGCGGTCGTGTGGAGCCTGGATGAGGCGCGCGAGCTTGGCGCGCGTCTGAACTACAAGGCCATCGTACGCCCCGCGTACACGCTGGGCGGCTCTGGGGCCGGCGTTTCCTTCAACAAGGAGGAGTTTGAACACATTGTTCAATGGGGACTTGAGGTAAGCCCCGTTCACGAGGTCCTGGTCGAGGAATCGGTGCTGGGCTGGAAAGAGTTCGAGCTGGAGCTGATGCGCGACATCAACGACAATGTCGTCGTCATTTGCTCCATCGAAAACTTCGACCCCATGGGGGTTCACACGGGAGACAGCATCACCGTCGCGCCCGCCCAAACGCTCACGGACAAGGAATACCAGGAGATGCGCGATGCGGCCATCGCCGTCATCCGCGAGATTGGGGTGGACACCGGCGGCTCCAACATCCAGTTCGCCGTCGAGCCAGACACCGGGCGCATGGTGGTCATCGAAATGAATCCGCGCGTCTCCCGCAGTTCGGCGCTGGCCTCAAAGGCCACGGGCTTCCCCATCGCGAAGATCGCCGCGAAACTGGCTGCGGGATACCACCTCGACGAGATCCCCAACGACATCACCAGACTCACGCCGGCATCCTTCGAGCCCACCATCGACTACGTAGTGACCAAGATTCCCCGGTGGGCCTTCGAGAAGTTCCCCGGCGCCGATGAAGAACTCACCGTCCAGATGAAAAGCGTGGGCGAAGCCATGAGCATCGGCCGCACCTTCAAGGAATCCCTGCAGAAGGGGCTCCGCTCGCTCGAAATTGGCCGCTACGGCTTGGGGGCCGACGGCAAGGATAAGCCCATGCAGGCCAAGCCGGGCACGGCCGAGGAGAAGGAGGCGCTCATGCGCCACATCCGCACCCCGCGGCCGGATCGCTTGCTGCGTATCGCCCAAGCCTTCCGGGAGGGCATGACCGTCGAGGACATTTTTGAGGCGACATGGATCGACCCATGGTTTCTCCGCAACATCCGCGATCTGCTCAACGAGGAGCGTGAGATCCGCGATGGCGGCCCGGACGACTACGATATGATGTTGCGGGCCAAGACGCTGGGTTATTCCGATCATCAATTGGGCTTCCTCTGGAACATGAGTCCGATGTCCGTGCGCGCGCACCGCAAGAAGCTGGGGGTGACGCCGTCCTACAAGCTCGTGGACACCTGCGCGGCGGAGTTCGAGGCGCACACACCCTACTATTACTCGACCTATGCCGACGAAGGCGAGGTGTTGCCTTCCAAGGGCGAGAAGATCATGATTATCGGGGGCGGCCCCAACCGGATCGGGCAGGGGATCGAATTCGATTACTGTTGCGTGCACGCATCCTTCGCTCTCAAGGACGACGGGTACGAGACCATCATGGTCAACAGCAACCCCGAAACCGTGTCCACCGACTACGACACCAGCGACCGCCTGTACTTCGAACCGGTCACCATCGAGGATGTGCTGAACATCTGTGACCAAGAACAACCCGCCGGGGTCATCATCCAGTTTGGCGGGCAGACGCCGCTCAACCTCGCCAGCGGCCTGGAGGCGGCGGGCGTGCCCATCATTGGCACCTCGCCCGCCAACATTGATCGCACGGAGGATCGTAAGGCGTTCCGGGAATTGGTGACGAAACTCAACCTGAAACAGCCCGAGAACGATACCGTCGTCAGCATCGAGGAGGCGGAGGCCGTGGCGGAACGCATCGGTTATCCCGTCGTGGTGCGGCCCTCCTTCGTGTTGGGCGGACGCGCCATGGAGATCGTCTACGACCACGCCTCGCTCGAACGCTACATGAAATACGCCGTCGAGGCCTCGCCCGAGTATCCCGTGCTCATCGACAAGTTCCTTGAGGGCGCGGTGGAGCTGGACGTGGACGCAATCTCGGATGGGACGGACACGGTTATCGGCGGCATCATGCAGCATATCGAGGAGGCGGGCATCCATTCCGGCGACAGCGCCTGCATCCTTCCGCCGTATGATCTTGAGCCGGCCATTCTCCATGAGGTCAAGGAACAGACCCGCGCCCTTGCCCGCGAACTGAATGTCATTGGGCTGATGAACATCCAGTACGCGATTGTCGATGACACAATCTACCTTATCGAGGTCAATCCGCGCGCCTCGCGCACCATCCCCTTCGTCAGCAAGGCCACCGGCGTCCCCCTCGCCAAGCTCGCCGCCCGCGTCATGGCGGGCAAGACACTCAAGGAACTCGGTCTCACGTTTGACCCCGAACCGTCCTCCGTGTCCGCGAAAGAGGTAGTGCTGCCCTTTATCAAGTTTCCCCACGTGGACATCCTTCTTGGGCCCGAAATGCGCAGCACGGGCGAGGTGATGGGCATTGACCAGAACATGGGGTTGGCGTTCGCGAAGAGTCAGGCGGCGGCGGGCAACCCCGTGCCTCAGGAAGGCGTGGTTTTCCTCAGCCTAAACGATCGCGACCAGGCGTTCGCAGGAGATCTCGGCAAGGACCTCGTGGACCTCGGATTCAAACTCATGGCCACCCGGGGCACCGCGAGGATCCTGGAGAGCCAAGGGCTGGAAGTGGAGCGGGTAAACAAGGTGCTGGAAGGCCGGCCTCATGTGGTGGACCGCATCATCAATGGCGACGTGGACTGGATCATTAACACGCCCCTGGGGGGTGAGTCCAAGGAAGACGAGAAGACCATCCGGCGCAACGCCATTGAGCACTTGCTGCCGATTATGACGACGCTGTCCGCGGCGAAGGCGGCCGTGTCCGGCATTCAAGCCATGCGGAAAGGCACGCCTGAGGTGCGCTCGCTGCAGGAGTATCACGAGACCATGCGCAAGGTCTTGCCCGTGTAACGCCCGACGGACGGGCGAAGCGCGCGCGCTGCGGGTTTTGGCGCGGGTCAAACCGGGAGATAACCATGGCGGCAGGCTGTTTGTATGTCGTGGCCACCCCGATTGGCAACCTTGAGGATATGGCGCCGCGCGCGGTGCGCGTGCTGGGCGAGGTGGATCGGATCGCCGCCGAGGACACGCGTCATTCCCGGAAGCTGCTGAGCCATTTCGACATTCATACCCCGCTCATCAGCTACCACGAACACAACGAGAAGAGCCGGGGCGTTGAGTTACTGAGCCGGCTTGAGGCGGGCGAATCCATTGCCCTGATCAGCGATGCCGGCACGCCCTGCGTTTCCGACCCCGGCTACCGGCTCGTGCGAGCCGCCACTGAACGCGG
>PUOI01000579.1 GCA_003552765.1 Candidatus Hydrogenedentota bacterium
CCACCGGCCCAACCGGCTCTCCGGCGGCGAGCGCCAGCGCGTGGCCATCGCCCGGGCGCTGATCAACGAGCCGGTGATCCTGCTCGCCGATGAGCCCACGGGCAACCTCGATGAGCAGACAGGTGAGCAGATCCTGGATCTGTTCCGCGACCTGCACCGCGGCGGTCAGACGATCCTCATGGTCACCCACGATCAGCACATCGCCCGCGCCGCCGACCGCCGCCTCGAACTCGCCGATGGCCATCTCCGCACACTCCCCCCTTCCGATCCCGGCCACAGCGGCACCCCGGAACATACTTCCGGAAGCGCAAACGACACACACCGGGATCAATGAAGGCTGCCTGCATCAGTGGGAACCCGGAGGCCCTCAGCCGATGGCCAGCCCGGTGGCCATGTCGGTGGCCGTGAAGGGGGCAAGACACGGGGGCGCCGAGTGGCAATCGGCGATGCTGCCATCGTCCTTGATCTCGTGGGTGATCTGCTCATACGCCTGACCCAGATCGTTGTACACCATCTCGCATTTGGCAATGCGGTCGCCCTCGCTGGTGTTGAAGTTGCCAACACCTCGCTGAACACCTCGGTCTTCACACTCCGGCCGGCGTGGTCCAGATGCTGCTTGGTCACCTGTCCATCGGGGCCGCGGCTGTGGGTGCGGCGGCCGCAATAGTCGTAGGGGCCATGCCGATATCACCCACTCAGCGGATGCTTCGTTATTCCTGTTCAGGAGTCCACCGACGCAGTATGTCAGCAAGAGGGCCGTACACCTTTTTCAGCTTACTTCGTGCCACCTTCTCCTTCTCAATCATCGGCTCATCAGCGACCGACTCAGGAACAAAGCGTTCCCACATGTCGGCGTCATTCCTGAATCGCTCCCACACGCCGGCTTCGCACCTGGCGATTTCTTCAGCCGCGATGAGCAACCTATCCCGAAGCTTCAACGCGAAGACAGGATCCTTTTCAAATGTTACGTACAGACTAATCCCGTTGGATATCAAACCCAGCCACATTGCTTCATGCACATCCTCATCGCCGGGGAAACGGGTTTGGATATACTCCATTAACAACATATAACCGGTCCGTTTGACCATCCAAATATCATCTGGATTTTGTTTTGTAGAAATTGTAAATGCCATACACCCTTGTCTTACACTTTATCTGGATCTGACGTTGCAATACCAATGTATAAAATCTTTTTTTTGTATAATGAAAGAGTTTGTCGTGTCCGTTTTCCCCCTGTCAACACGCCACAACTCCTTGGGGCGCTCGACCCGGCGCTCCACGAGGCCGCGAACCCCGCATCGCATGCGCATGACCGTAACGCTCGAGCGAGCGATCATTGGCTTCATTACTCACAGCGTTCAGCGCAGAATCCTCCCTTCCTCGAGCGGTGCCATGTTAAAGTCATTGCTTTCGACCGGAATATCCGGGAGTTCATAGCTACGAGTGATGAGTTTTTCACGTACGCGCGAATAATAATGCAAGCTGAAATTCACCCTGATCCTGTCTGCTCCTTCCAAGATAGTTGAGTCAATGGGTGGGCCAACCCAAACCGGTGCCATGTGCCCAACCCCATACGCATGAGCGGGTTCGTCAGGGACATTGGACCACGCAATGTAATGATAATATGGATTATGCGTTCGAAAATTAGAAGCGCTCACCGGAGGCCCCACGATAATCTGGGGCAACCGCGCATCCGAATCATAAACCTCTATCCACCAAGATATACGGTCACTTGCAAGAATCTCGTCATCGCCCACAAGAAGAACGAATGGCCATACTTGGTCATCGACATCACTGTGGTGGAGTGCAAACGCGAGTTTCAGATCGGAGCGGTCGTCCGGTTTTGACAAGGTCGAGCATCCAATGCAGGCGCAAAACAAAAAGCCCGTAATGGGAATGATGAATAAAAAGAGCCTCGATGGTGAATCACTATTCGGCATTCCCTTCCTCCGCATCAATGGGATCTCCAGCCTCGGGATCGACCGGAACGTCTCGCGAATCCTCAGCTCGATAGTACTTTAGCCTTGCCTGAATGGGGTGAAAACGCAGGAACAACACCTCTTCCCCATCCACTTCTTCAAGCGGCAAAAACATCGGAAACCCTGACGGATCAACCGCTACTCGCTCATAGTAACCAAGCTGGACGCATGCAGCAATGTTCATGTGTGCCTCGTATTGTTCGGGAACATTCCTAAAGTGATTTCGCGGCAACGACAAATACGAATGCACCCTTTTCCCCGAGATTGTTCGCCGGATCGTAGACACTCTTTCAACAGCGAGCCATCACCGCTATTGCTGCCTAACGGGCCGTGAACGGTGGCGCTCAGCAATGACATAGCTAAATACACGAAAGCCTTCTTTCACCTCAAGAGTCCAACTGCCATCGGAGCCTTGGACTTCGTATTCAACTTGGGCAGCACATACCACAATTACTCCCGCCTGCCGAACGCCAACCTCTTTCGCCGGCGCAATTCGCGCTTCGACGAGAATCTCCTCAGCGTTCTGTGTTGCAGGCGGAATCACGATGTCACGTCTTGTTAAAGGAGAGGACCACTTGAGCTTTAATTCTCCGGTGTGAAGACCATACAGTGTTGCACCGACTCCGAACCAAGGCGACGATTGAACAACATTGGCCCCTCTGATACTTTTTCCTCCCAATTCATCTAAAATTCGCTGTTCATTCACTCGTATCGGAAATTGCGGAAGTTTCTCGTATTTCGGCACATATTCTTCTTGAAACAAATACTGCCTGGGATGAAGTCGAGAAAACTCCTGTTCTTGCATCGATACAAAAAGTTCAGGCGGTATACCCAAACCTCTGATTGCCTCCTCGGCCGCTTCTTGGCGAAGTCCTGCCTTCCCCTCATGCCCAGCATCTTTGCCTGTACCATCCTCGTTTGCCATAATACTTGATGGACTTTCGACACATGCAACAAGGCCAAAACCAAAGAGGAAAATCATCATACTCGTAGTTGTACAGCTCATGTTATTCTCCTTGTGCAGTCCCACAGGGGGATTTCTTCCGACATACCACATAACCGGTTTGTGCGAGCGTGAACTGCCGTTTGCGCATTTCAGGATCGACCTTGGTCACGATATGCGCCGGATGCGACCATTGATTCAATGTCCCTGATTGGGCCACAACATGTATTTCCAATCGATATCCGCACTGCGCAGGTTCGCTCCAGCTTTGAGTAGTGCTAATTTCCCTGGTAGTCTGTGTTGTATGAGCGGTGGTCACACTTGGTGACGTTTGGGAGACTGTGATCGGACCGAGGCTGATCGCAGCGGTACCTGTGGCACCCGCATGTTTGACAGTGGCCATTTTAGACCGTGAGAATGTGATTGTTGTGGAGCCTCTTGCCTCACGACAGGCATTATAGCGGTGTGTATGTAGAGTCCTCCATCCGCTTAATGTACCGTCCCAGCGGCCATCGTCGTCATCAACCACGTACGTGTGTATCCTACTTGCGCTTGTAGGTCCGTCGTACAATTCATAGCCTTCGCTGCATATTCCTTCGAGTTCCCTGCGGCTTGGGGGATCAAGTGCATCAGCTGGCACGAGATCGTCGAGGGTGTCGGGATTCTCACCCGAGACGAAGCGTGTTATATCAATCCTATCTCCAGGTTGAAGAACAGAGTAATTTCCACTTGGAGGTTTCGGCAAATACTCATAGGCGTCTGCGTTGCCGAGTACTTGCTCTGCTATATGGGGCATGGTGTCCCCCTTCCCGACCTCCCAGTAAACGGTGCCGGCGCCGGGTACCCAAACGCTGCGGCCCATCGAATCCACCCCACCCCACATCACGAAATACCCCGCATACAAACTCATCCCATCCACGTAACCGGCCGCGGCCCCCGCACCCCCCGCATCCTCCGCCCGCTGTTCCTCGACCACCTGCCGGGAAGCGGTGGAGCAGAAGTCGGTGCGGGTGGCGTGGGTTTCTGAATCAGGGACGACCGCAGCCCCGGGCATATTCCCCACCAGACCAGCAGCGCAACGGCTCTGGGTCTCCTCGGCGCCGGATGGGGCGCCGGGCAGGGGGCAGGGTGAGGGGTTGGTGGCGACCATGAGGCATCGGCCTCGCGAGTGTGGCCCCGAAGGGCGGCCCGGTGATCCGCCGGTGAAGGGGCGGAGCGCGGCGGACTCGCCGCGTAGCGGTATTGTACCCGAAACGGAGCGGAGGCCAATGGTCCGGGTGGCGAGATTGCCGGGTGGACGCATGGAGCCTGTCTGGCATGGTCAGCGGCTTCCGGGGGCCGCAGCCGATGGCCATGCGCCCCGGGGATTCAGGATGCCCCGAGCGCCTTGCAGCCTCGCATGGCCATCGGCCGCGGACGGCCGCTGACCATGCCACCCCCCTTACTTTTGGTAATGGAGGACCCGCGAGGCGTGTCATGTGCCCTTCGCCCCGGGGTGCATGACACGTGTTGCGGAAGGCTCTTGCTCCCTCTCCCGGAGGGAGAGGGAGAAAAATGCCCGCGGCGCATGTCATGCACCCCGCGCCCCGCAGGGCGATCGGGCGTGGTTGCGGGCTGGCGGTGGATGGGGGTACACTGCCTGACCTGCCTTCCTCGGGCCGCCCCCGCCAACCTGCCAACCCTCCGTTTTTCGGCATTCCAGACGCTGTGAGAGCCTGTCA
>PUOI01000434.1 GCA_003552765.1 Candidatus Hydrogenedentota bacterium
CCAACGGCGTGGTAGCACCTCCGTGAGGCACTCCCGTGAGGTCACACTGCGAACCCTCGAACGTAACCTTCTCGGAGATGCTCTCGGGAACAACCTTAACCGTCACCTCAAACACCTTGTGGTCGCTGAAGGTGTTGCCTTCATACGTGTTCTCCGCACGGGCGTCATACAAGAGCGGTCTCCGGTATTCGGATATGACCGTGTTGGACAGGACGCGGTTCTCCACGCCTTGAATATGCAAGCCCCGTTCACGGTGAACGTCATCCCAATCCAAGACGTCCGTATCCACGATCACATTGTCCTCCAGAAGGATGTTCTCGGCGGTGATGCGTTCGTTATGCGGAATATTCCATCCCGTATCGGTAACGCGGATGCCCGTGCCCCATGTGTCCGAGATGACGTTGCGTTTGATCGTGTTATTGGGCGCTTCTATCAACATCCCTTGCTGATGGGTCCTTGCTATACGGTTGTCCCGGACGATATTGTGCTCCGAGCCGCTCAACACGAAGATGCCCCGTCCCGCGCCTATGATCGTGTTGTTTTCGACCACGTTGTCCATGGCCCCATTAGGGAGCCGTATGCCGCCATATCCGGTATCGAGCCGGGCATCCGAGATGACGAGGTTGCGGGACGCCACACTGTTTTGGTGTCCACTGAGGTTTAAGCCGCCCCCCATCGGGTTCTTCACAATGTTGTTGGTGATCGTGGCGTTATCGACACGCGAGCTGGCATACGCTCCCCGTTCTCCCGCCTTTCCCGTAAAAACGCAGTGGTCAATGACGATATCCGAGCTGTCCCGGAATTCCACTACGCCGCCCCTGAACTGGACATGGCGAAACGCCACACGGCTTACGCCTTGCAACCTCACTAGCCGCCAGTCATCTCCTTCCGGTTTCTTAAACGTGAGATTCGTTATCTCGGCGTCAAGCTTTTCACCGCCACTCTGCACCAAAGGGGTGGGCGTATCCGGCCCTTCCAACACCGTCCTTCCCATGCCATCGCCGTGAACGTCTATCCCAGGGGAAAGTCTGAGAACGCGGACATGGTAGTAGCCCTCTGGTATATAAAGCGCGCCGCGCATGTCCCGGGAGGACAGGTAACGCCCCGCGCGATCCAGCGGGGCGTGATCATCGTGGACGCCATCGCCCCTGGCGCCGTACCATCTGGCGTTGATCGTGAAATCGTCATCGGCCTTGCGAAACCAATGACCAGCCGATGAACTGTCCTTCCACTCCAAATACGCGTGGATATCCTCGCCGGGATCGGGCGCTCCGGGATCGATTATCATGCCGCCATCGTGGGACTCGGCGCGCTCGGCGCGGTACGCGAAATCTCCACCGCCTCCGTCCCCGGACTCGTGGAATCCTTCCACGTATACGAGCTGCCCCTCCTCTGGGGTGTCGATATCCAGCAGCGCGCGTATGGTGGGAACCGTGTGCGGTTCATGTGACTGGGCGGCGAACACAGACACAAGGAGGGATGCGCCAAGCAACAGCTTTGTACTATGGGCCATGATTCGTCCCTTAAACAAGTCGTCCTAAAAGAAAGAGGCGGCGCGAACGGCCGCCTCTCGGTTACCGGCTATGCCGGGTTGGGCGTAGGCTCCTCACATGGGGAACTGCTCCGTTCCCAGTTCGCCAAGCGCCCGTAGTGAGGTTTCCCAACGCTACGGCGTGGGCGTTTGATTCACCAAGACTTCGAAGTGTTCGGAGTCATGGCTCGCCATCCGGAAGATGTCGGGCAGGCCGTTGCCTTGCAGGTCGCCCACTTGGCCGTTGTAAATGCCTTCGTTGGTGACCAGAAACTCCTCCCAGCTCATGCCGTCGCCTTGATCGCGGAAGACGATGACGGGGAACTCGTCCTCGCCCAAGGCCTGGGCGCGGCCCCGGTTCACGCCCGCCAGCACATCGTAGGCTCCGTCTCCATCGAAATCGGCGACATGCAGCGTGTGCACGGCGGGCATGGACTCGATGATGACGTGCTCCTCCCACGGCCCTTCGCGGGGGTCATCGGCGCGGTACCACGAAACGGGATAGCCCGCGCGTTCGGAGTGGGCGATGAACACCTCCGCCTGGCCGTCGCCAGTGATGTCGCGGCAATAGATCTTCGTGGCGTTGCGCGACCAGTCGCCGTCTTGGTTGTGCCACTTCTCGTCGATGGAGCGAACCGTCCATTCATCCGTGAGGTCGCCGCCGGGGTTTTCCACCCAGTAGCCGTTGGTGGCCACGTCCGTCAAGCCGTTGCCCGTGATGTCGCCCACGTGCAGGCCTTCGTGCAGATTGTGAATCTGGAAATCCTGGACCTGGGTCCACTCATCCGGCGCATCTTGCCGGTAGACCAGGAAGCGCTCTTCCTCGAAGGTAATGGCCACGACGTCCATGGCGCCGTCGCCCGTGAAATCCGTGACCTTCACGTCCTTGATGAACGCGGGCGCTTCGCCAATGGCGTGAGCCTGCCATTCGTCTTCAACGGGATCGCCATCGGGCATTGGATTCTCATACCAGTAGATGGCCGTGGAGGCGCCGGCGTCCGTCCACTCGCCGGGATGGGCCAACCCAATGACATCCACATGGCCGTTGCCGTTGATGTCTCCCGCGGTCAGCACGCCGCCCGCAAAGGGGGTCCCGTCCGGCGATTCCTCCGCAATGATATGGCGCGTCCAGCTCGCGGCGTCTTCACCGGTCTCAAACCAGCCCAGCCAGCCGCCGTGCGCGTTGTCGTGTTGCAGGAAGATGTCCAGCAGTCCGTTGTCATTCACATCGCCCAGGGCGCGCGCCCACCAATGGAGGCCGTCCTCGGCGATGGTGCGGGAGTCGAAGGCCAAATCCTCCGCTTCGGCGGCGGGGGTCGCGATCATCCCCCATCCCGCCGCGGCCATCAAGAGCGCCGCCATCCACACCATGGCGGCTACGCCGCGCGTTTCATCCCGAGAAGTCCGCATATCTCCTACCCTCCCTAAGCAATTTTGGTTCCAACCATTTTCCTCCGCGCCGCATTCGGCGGCGCGCTCAATCAAGGCATGGCAATTATGCTAACGCCCCTTTCGAGCGGATATCAAGCGAGTTCCGCGTTGCCAATGCCAGGTAACGCGATATGCCGGGCGTTTACATCCCCCGGCCCTGCGGGCCACCCCCTTCAGAAGGGGGAATTGCCCGAAAGAGTGAGGCCGATTCAGTTGAGTGGGGCCGCCCAATTGTGAGGTCCGCAATCAGCCCAACTTGATATGACGAGCAGGACAAGAAGAGCGTTTCGCGATGAGCCAAAGCGGCCCTGAAAGGGCCAATACACAACAGCCCAGGGCAATCGCCCTGGGAAAACAAGGCCCCCCTGCACTAGCCCTGAAAGGGCGTTACAGGTGGCTGCGATTCTATGTTACGCCCTTTCAGGGCTGCAAATGAGGTTGCTCGATTTCCCAGGGCGATTGCCCTGGGCTATTGTGTTTCAAGCCCTTCGGGCTGTGATTCTGACGCTCTGGGCTTGTGGCCTTTGCCAACGTGAACGGCATAGCAAGCTCTGGCTGTTTAGGACTGCGATGAAGGGGGATCAAGGGGGATGTCTCACGGAGCCGCATGACTATCCCACGATCGGGCCGCGCAGGAAGAATACGAAGGCCTCGACTTGCGCTTAGCCCTCCCGCGCCTGTACTGTAAGGCCGGTTCCCCGGAGGGACCCAAGGCCAGCCACAACCAGCTTCCAGGCGGGGGAAACCGCGGTGCAAGTCTCTGTATCACCTGAAATCAACACGCTGTTGGACAACGCCGCCGCGTTGAGCGCCCGGCGGGGGTTGCCCTATGTGGGGGTGGAGCATCTGTTCGAGATGACCGTCGAAAACACCTCTGTTCTGCCCCGCGCATTCTCTGAACAGCATTTCCCTGCGTTCCACACCATCGTGCGCGAACTCCACCGGGAAGCGTGGCAGGGCGTGTTGCCCGTGGCGGGACAGGAAGTCTTCTACACGCCCCGGTGCGCGGCCGTGTTAAACGAAGCAGGCCGCATCGCCCGCCGCATGGGACACGCCTCCCCGGGGGCGGGGCATGTGTTGATGGCCATGCTGGCTGATCCCCATGGCGCGCCCGCCCGGGCGATGGACCGGCTCCAGTTGCACCGTGGGGCCATGCTGAACGCCTTGCGGGAGGGTCTGCTCAAGATGAAGAGCGGCGGCCCGGAGCGCGCGCGAACGGATGAGCAATCGCAACACGCCCAACGCGGCGCGGAGGAGGCCAGCGAGCATTTCACCAGTCCCTTGGAAGGGGTGACCCGCGACCTGACCAAGGCGGCCCGCGAGGGCAAAATTGGACCGGTCATCGGCCGCGACCGCGAAATCGGCCAGCTCCTCGAGATTCTTTCGCGCAAGGGCAAGAACAACGCCATGCTGGTGGGCGAGCCCGGAGTCGGCAAGACGCAGATTGTGGAAGGCATGGCGTTGGCGGGCGCCAAGGGAAAGACCGGCGAAGCCTTGAGCCGCTACCGCTTTCTCGAACTCAACATCGCGTCGCTAACGTCGGGCACCCAGTACCGGGGGGCTTTCGAGGAAAAGGTCTCGGAGCTTCTCGAAGTGCTCAAGCATTCGCGGAACATCATTCTGTTTATCGACGAGATTCACCTCATCATGGGGACGGGCTCGGCTGGGGGCGGCGCGGTGG
>PUOI01000195.1 GCA_003552765.1 Candidatus Hydrogenedentota bacterium
CCGAGCCGCGCTGAACCTGGAGACGAATGTCTTCATAGTCCGGCAGTGGAGCCGTGGACGCTCCATCCGGGGCGGCCTCTGCAAACACGGGATTAAGGCATTCGGGGCAAGCCAGCAATGCGGATTCAAAGATGGGACCTCTCGATGTGTCGGCGTGACAGTAAGGGCAGGGCAGCATAGGTTTTCTCCGGCGGTTAGGTTTACTTCTCCCTTCGGTTCCGAGCGCACCACTGTAGCGGAGCCGCATTACATACTTTTTCGCCCGTGACCGCTTCAAGGCGAGTAGATCAGCCTACATCCTCCTGCACAAAGAGCAGGCCTGGTCTTGTACGTGGACAAGTCCGGGAATCATCCCGACAGCCATTATGAGATCAGCCACTTGCTCACGGGTCTAGCTCGTGAACCGGGCGCCGGGTTCCTACGCTGGGCATACTGCCGTCTACCGGCCCAGTTGCGTGCGGGCGTAGAGGTGCTCCTCGCTGTCTTCCGGGAAGATCGCCATCATCTGCTGGTACACCCAATCCACGCCGTCCCAGTCGTCAAGCTGTTTGTAGCACACTTGGAGTTGGGGGAAGACCGTGCGTATCTGGGGCCAGTCCGGGTAGTCCAGCAGAATCCTCTCGTAGGCGTGGGCCGCCCGTTCATGGTCATTGAGGCGTTGAAGGTAGACGTTGCCCATGGCGCTCAAGAGCGCAGGGGCCTCAAGGTCATCGGGGTTGTTTGCGAGCGCCGCCTCATGCCGCTCGATCAGGCTCAGGGCGCGCTCCTCCGCCGTGGCCCGGATGGGCGTGGGTTCGAGCTGGCGGCCGGTGGAGGAGTCAGCTTCGGCGCGTGTGGCTTGGCCCTGGCCTCCGGCCTCATCTGTTCCCCCAATGATGGCGGGAAACAGGCCGGCCGCGAGAAACACGGCACACAGCGCGGCCCAATGCCAGTTCCCAAGCAGGGCCTCTTTCAAGTCGGAGGCCTCCGGTGTCAATTGCGATCTTCTCGATTCCATGGTTGTTACAACTCCCTCCACGATACCTGAGACATAACCCAGATGGGGTAGGCCCCGATCATGCCCTCGGGCAAGTTATCGGCCAGTGTGGGGACTTGGTAAATGCTGGGGACATTGGTGCCCATGTCGAAGTAGTTGGAAACAAAGGTCCCCAGAATATCGGACTGCCGCTGAGTTGCGATTTGCTGTTCGGAATAGAACGCACCCATGAGGTCCAACTGCGAGTTCTCGCCCACCATCATTTCGCCTGTCGCCATGATGCCCAGGATATTGTTGGGAAAGCTATTGTCGGTTGTTCCATCGTCATTCATCGCGTACAGGTTAACGCCCAGGTTCACGTCGCCTTTGACAAGCCACGCGGCCCGGCCGGTGTAGTTGATCGTCTCCTCATTGCCTTGTCCGTCCAACGTTAGATTGCCGTCAATGCGTACAGGGCCACTAATCTCCAGCGTTTTGCTGTCGCCATCGTAGTAGATGTAGTTGCCCCCTATTTCAGTCCGTTCAGAGGGTTCGGAATCACGGTAGTGCGCGTTGAAGTAGAACTCCTCGGTATGCCCGGCGTGTAACGTGATGTCGCCATCGTACGCATCGCCTGCCAGGTGGTCAGTGAAGTACTCTTTATGGGAGTAGAACCCGTCATTGCTATCGCTTCTGCTTTGGCGCTGCCCCGTCATGTCCCGGTAGTAATCGTCGAGAACGGGAAACGGGACCCTGTCGCCGAGGTCGTAGCGCTGATCCCAGCCGTTGTCGCTGGTCACGCGCGTTGGCACGCCGTCGTCGGTGGAATTCCCCGTCCATCCGTCATTGACGAAGGTTCCGTCCATGGGTCCCTTGACGCCGCTGCCCGACTGTTGGGGCGCACCGATCTCGCTGTTCCCGGACAGGGCCACCAAGCCATTCTTCACGCGGAGGTTGGCGTGCAGGGTTTCCACAGTCTCGCCGTCGTACTCCACTGTTGGGAGAGAAGGAACTCGATGTGCTAGATTCTGGTCTAGGTCCCCGTAGTTGTTGTGGACGAGGCTGGTCCCGCTGAGGTCAAGGGCGGCGATGGCCGTGCCCCCCTCCGTAATGTTTTCGCCTAGAAGATGCACGGAGCCGTGAATGCTCACATTGCCGTTGATGAGTCCGCCCGACTGACCGGCGCCGGCGAAAATGGCGTTGCGCCAGACGCTAACATCCGTCTTGCGGACAATGACCTCGGCGCGCCGCACGATCCCGCCCCAACGGGCGAATGCGTAGATGGTATACCACCCCTGCTCATCCTCGCCGTCGACCACGCCATTGCCGTTGTTGTCCTGGTTGTCATTGCCCCAATCCAGCACGTAGGCGAAGTACTCGACGCCGGGATGACTCGTGAGTTCATGAGGTTCGACTCCTGAATCTCCGAACGCGGGCACGGGGATTTCCGCTATCGTTGCTCCATCCGTCGGCGCTTCCCAATTCTCCGTTCCGATCATCCCCGTACCGCCGTCTTCCAAATCGGCAGCGCTCTTGGCATAGGCGGCTTCAACGCCGAGAAACACGAGGCGCTGACGCGTATCGTGGTCGGTTTGGTGGCTTTGGTTGATGACCCGCATGGAAAGCATGCCCAGCGTGATCATGGCGACCGCGATGAAGAGCGTCGCCACAACAAGGCCCATACCGGCTTCCTGACTGCGGGGGGCGTTCCTTGTATGGACGGGATGGAAATTGATTCTATGCATAAGCTTAATTCCTCGGCAAAACGGTTTCTTGCAGCGTGGAGCGCATGGGAGGATTGCCTGGGCCGGCCGATATCCGAGCGCTCACGGTGACGCGAATCCCCTGGCCCACGGGCTCGAACCACAAAGCGGGCTCCCCCCCGGCGCCGTCGTCTGGGTTGAGGTAGCTGGCCAACACCCGCATGAACACGCCGTCCTCGGTGAGCACGGCCTGGGTATCCGTGAAGCCGTCGTCGTTGATGTCCTCGTCATCGAGACCAATGCGCCGCGCCGGGCTGAGTTCCAGTTGACCGGCTTCGTTCACGGGAACGCCATTGCCGCTGATGTCCACCGGGATGCGGTATGTGATGGCGGAGCCGGGCAGTTCGTTCCAGTTTATGCTGGCCGTGGACGCCTGGCGCAACTCCCGCACGATGGGCGCCATCGCGTTGCGCACTTGATCGCGGCTCGCCGCCTTCGCTTCTTGGACCCGGGCCGCCTCGCCGGTGGAGTTCGCCAACAGGAACAGCGTTCCCAGCACGATAGTCAGCAGGCTGACGACGACCATCAGTTCGATAAGCGTAAAACCTTGCCGATTCATCATTCACCTCGCAAACAGCGCCGTGGCGCTCATGGAAAGTTGATGCCTTCTGGTATCCAGCCAACTAATGGTGATGCGCGCCTCGATGGGGTTGGGCGGGAAAGACGTCGCCAGATCAGCGTGCGTGGTGGGCAGCGTCCCCAAGACGGTTTCGTTCGCACCGCTGGCATCGATGAGTTCAATGTCGACCTGTGCCCCGGTTCCAAGGCCTTGCAAGCCCGGCGGCTCATAGGCAAGGAACTCCTGCCAGCCCAACCCCTGTAACTCCTCCGTAATCGTTCCCATATGAGCGGCCGCTAGAGCGCGGTCCTCGCTCATCTGGCCTGTGCCGGAGATGCTGATGATCGAGCCGAAGAGAAGCACGAAAGCCACTGTCATAATCCCCGCGGCGATCATCAACTCGATCAAGGTCATCCCCGCGTCGTTGCGCCGCCTGGTCTTGGCGTGTTTGTGTTTCGTGGGCTTGAGCATGGGAGCCCCCTTCTATCTTGAGGGTTGAGACCCGGTTTGAATATGGTCCGTGTTGGAGAGAGCAATTCTCATTCCAAGCCAATACCATCCGTTGGGCCGGCGCCAGACGCGGCCGCGGCGCGTGTTGGGTAAGACGGCGCCTCCGGCGCACACATAAAGCAAATTTACCCTCTGTGACCGATATCCGCCGCCGCCCATGCCGGGGATTGCGCGTCCCACCATGCCGCCCCAGGCGGCTGCGTAAATGGGATGTGCAGGGGACGGAGAAGGCGGCGGGATTTGACAAACTGTCAGAAAGTTGGCGACAAAAAACGTCTCTTCCTACCCAAAAAGGGAAGGCGCATCCCCCATAGCAAGCCTGTGCTGCATAACCCCTATTCACATACAGTAGGCCAAAATCTTGCAGTGGATAGGTCAAAATCGCTACAATTTGGTCCCATTCCAAACTCAACAGACGGGAGAATTCCATCGTGACTATTGCCGACCATTCCAACGCGGTCCAGGCGTATCTCAAACAGACGCCGGTAGAACAGGTTGACACCAACCTACTAGCGTACATTGCCAACCTGAGCGCCACAGCCTCGGTGGCCCCCAACGTGGCCCGGAGCATCGTCCAGGAGCTGGCGGACCAGCGGAACAACATCAAGCTTATCGCGAGCGAGAATTACAGCACGCTCGAATCCCAACTGGCCATGGGCAATCTCCTCACGGACAAGTACGCCGAGGGGTATCCCCGCCACCGGTTCTACGCGGGATGCGAGAACGTGGACGACATTGAGGCGTATGCGTGTGAGCAAGCGCAAAAGCTGTTCAACGCGGAGCACGCCTATGTCCAGGCCCATAGCGGCGCGGACGCCAACATGATTGCGTATTGGGCCATCCTTCAGGC